>JAGRAW010000391.1 GCA_020434415.1 Bdellovibrionales bacterium | reverse complement strand
CATCGGCAAAGTTTTCTTTATCAAGTAAAAACTGCACACGAGAGCGCACCCGATCGTGCATTTGATTGGAGCTGGTTTGCCCGCCGCTCTCTCCTGACTCCATGCCCGCAAGGCTAGCTGCGTACCTCGCCCCCTCGTAGACGATGTGCGAGATGCTGAGATACTGGTTCATTGCCCGGCCTGTTTCGACCACCGAGATGACGAGAAACAACAGCACCGGCAACACGATTGCCAGTTCCAGCATCGACTGCCCTGTTTCGTCTCGTACTGGTTTTCCGATCATCTTTCCCGCCAGCGGCATAGGGGGCCGGCCCTCCCGACCCTATACCCTCCTAGTGTCGACCAGAAGATGAGGCGTCTAAAGGCCCAAGTGAGCTAACCGACTGATTTTCAAGGAAACTTGGAAGTCTCGCTACGAGCTTCCGCCACTGCTTAGGACCGACCGAACCGGCGGCAACTGAGGATCGCCGAAAGAAAACAGGGAAAGAAAGTCCAGGCCTTTGGGGCGGTTAGCGGTGCCCGCCAAGGTGCCGCTACAACGGCTCAAAGCGGGCCTGGAAGAACCGCAGGTGTTCGGGTTCATACACCATCCGAAGTCCCCCAAGAGTGTCGGCGCGGGCGCAGACGCGGGCGACTGCTTCTGAAGTCACGTCCAGGTGCGACTGGGTATAGACTCTTCGCGGGATAGTCAGCCGGACCAACTCGAGCGCAGGACGATAATTGCTGCCGTCAGGCGCCCGACCGGCGGATACGATGCCGCGTTCCATCGTTCGAATACCTGCTTCAAGATACAGTTCCGCGGCTAGACGCTGAGCCGGAAACGTTTCTTGATCGAGGTGAGGAAGAATTCGCTTTGCATCAAGGTAAATCGCGTGGCCGCCATAGGGCACAACGACCGGTACGCCAAAGCGCTCGAGCCTCGCTCCTAAGTAAGCAACTTGTTCGACCCGGGCTCGAATGTAATCGTACTCCAGCGATTCGCGGATGCCGACAGCAAGTGCTCCCATATCTCGCCCTGCCATGCCGCCGTAGGTATGAAGCCCCTCGAAGGCGACAACGAGCGCGCGCGCCTTCTCGGCGAGGAGGTCATCGTTTACCGCGAGAAATCCTCCAATGTTGACCAACCCATCTTTCTTTGCCGACACCGTACAGCCGTCGGAGAGGCTGCACAGCTCTTTCACGATCGCCGCGATGGAAGTGTCTCCCCAGCCCGGCTCTTGCTTACGGATGAAGTAGGCGTTTTCGACCAGACGGGTTGCATCGAGCATGAGCGGTATTCTGTGCTGCGTGCAGTAGGCGCGCACGGCTCGCAGGTTCTCGATGGAAATTGGTTGACCGCCCGCCATATTCACTGTGCCTTCGATACTGATGTAGGCAATGCGCTCGGCGCCGTGCGAGGTGACAAGATTGGCGAGTTTGTCCAAGTCGACATTGCCCTTGAACGGAAGTGTAGAGGTTGGATCATGCGCGGCATCGACTATGACGTCGGCGAATACACCGCCCGCGTACTCTTGATGGAACTTGGTCGTGGTGAAGTACATATTGCCCGGGACCAACTGTCCCGGCTTGATCAAGATCTGCGAAAGAAGATGCTCTGCGCCTCGCCCTTGATGAGTCGGAATGAAGTGCTTGTAGCCGTACACTTCTTGCACCGTTCGTTCGAGTTCGTAGAAGTCTTTGCTTCCGGCGTAAGCCTCATCGCCCGTCATCAACGCTGCCCACTGTCGGTCGCTCATGGCGCTGGTGCCCGAGTCGGTTAACAGATCGATGTAGACGTCGCTTGATGGCAGCAAGAACGTGTTCCAACCGGCAGTCGCAATCGCTTGTTGACGTGCGTCGTGCGGCAGCAGACGGATATGTTCCACCATCTTGATCTTCCATGGTTCTGCCCAGGAGGTGGGAAGCTCGGAGCTATCGTAGGCAAGCGGGTGGCGCTGATGTTTCATGTCGATTCCTTGCGGCAATTACGTATCGGTCGACTGTTTGACGACCATACTACCAGCCCGATTTTTCATGTCTTCAGGATTTTGCTAGGCTGGCGATTGGTTGCAACAAGCTGCGCAAGCAAGAACTTTGTTCTTGTGCATTCCGGTTTTCTCGTACTTTCCGATTTCAGGGCCTTCGCGCCCCTGAAATCTGCCCGGCGGGCGAACGCCGGGCAAACAGGCTGTCCGCATCAGGCTATCGGCAATTATCAGATGGAGAGAATTTCATGGCTAGAACGCCTTCCCGAATGATTCCTCTAGGTTCGAAAGCGCCTTCGTTCACTTTGCCGGATGTGCTCTCGAACGAAGTCGTTTCGCTTGACGACCTCCGGTCCGACCGAGCGTTGGTGGTGATGTTCATCTGCAATCACTGCCCCTTCGTCAAGCACGTGCAGGATGAACTCGCACGGTTGGCACAGGAGTACGGTGCCAAGGGCATTCAGTTTGTCGCAATCAGCTCCAACGATGTTGCACAGTACCCGGATGACTCTCCTGAGAAGATGCGAGAGCTGGGGCAGGCGCTCCACTTCACCTTTCCCTATCTCTATGATGAGACTCAAGAGGTGGCGAAGGCCTATGATGCCGCCTGCACGCCGGACTTCTTCGTCTACGATAAAGAATTGCGCTGCGTGTATCGGGGTCAACTTGATGATTCACGGCCGGGCGGCGAGGTTCCTGTCACCGGCAGTGATCTCCGTGCCGCTCTGGATGCTGTTCTCGCCGGGAGGCCGGTAAATCCGGATCAAAAGCCGAGCCTCGGCTGCAATATTAAATGGAAAGACTAGAAGATTGCTGCACATTCGAGTTCTAGATTTTCCCTCAGATTAGGGAAACTGCACGGCCGTCTAGTCATGGCGGTGTGTAGTCCGGTTTCGAGCCGGTCGACTGCGCTCGAAACTGGATGAAAAACTCACGTCCTTAGGCTAAGGTGGATGAAGCTACCAAAGCACTGAGGCGGTCGTGGCCCGACTTTTCTGCGGCATATTTCTCATAATACTGGCACTTCCTGGTCCGGTTACGGCGGAGATCTCTCCCGAGTCCGTATCTGTCCCTGCCGCTGCGTCGTCGGGAGCAACGCAATTCCCCCCGCGTTATTCGCTCAGAGAAAGACGTTTTTCTCTCAGAGAGCGACCCCATCGAGTAGAGCTGGCGGTCGTTGACGATCTTGAGTCACCATTGTTCTCGCTCAACGATCTTCGCCGCTTCCGAGCTGCGGCGAACAGCGACCTGCTGGAGATCGGCGAGGAGTTCTCGCGAATCTTCCGCTATCGCTTGCGACAACGGTTGACCTTGCGTGTGCTTTCTCCTGCGCAGTACGCCGTCGAAGTGGGAAACGCTAAATGGACTAACGCGATGTTTGCCGGGGGAGTCATCACTGTTCCCATTCGCGGAGTGTCTACAAGGAAGCTGGCCTCCTTGCGACGCTCCCTTCGTCACGAATACGTCCACGCTGTGCTCTTCGAACTCTCGGGCGGCCGCGCGCCTGCCTGGCTGGAAGAAGGCGTCGCCCAATTGCTCGAAGGCCCCCCGAATCCAACCTTGGGCGAGGCGCTTCATGCGCGATTGGACGGGCGCGGCGCCTTCGCGCTCGAGCAACTTGACCACGGCTTTGTGGGGTTCGATCCCGACGAAGTTACGGCAGCCTACGCACAGTCGCTCTTTGCCGTCCGCAGCCTAATTAATCGGTTCGGGTTCAGTGCGATGCGCTGCTATCTCGAGCGACTGAACCAACGTTCCGATAGCGAGCACGCGTTTGCACAATGCTATCGAATGAGCCCGTCAACATTTCAATCCAACCTCACCGAGCAGCTCGACGTCTGGCGTCGGGCCGGCCGCGAACTGCCTTGAGTAGGTTTCGGTCCGTCAGGACTGAAGAGCACGGGGCGGGGGGAAGAGGAAGAGGGTTTGGCTGAGTTCCCCAAGATTGCCACAAGTAGGAAGATT
>JAGRAW010000390.1 GCA_020434415.1 Bdellovibrionales bacterium | reverse complement strand
GACACAGCTTGATCGAATGGTCAGCAACGAGCTAAGCCGAGTTGCCGAACGGCTGCGTCAGATCGAAAGCCGCCTGGCAAGTCTGCGCCGCATTGACCCGATTGCCGTGTTCACCTTGCCCGAGCAGCCACATCTGCTCCGATTTATCGGACATTGGGATGTGATTAACGGCAAGCCCGAGCTTCACATGTAGGCCAAAGCCGGTTGACGACCCCACGGACAGCATTTCGCTGTCCGTGGCGGGAAGAAAGGTTCTGCTGGGACACGTCTGCACCAATTCCTCCAAACTCTTCCACCGGCACCTCAGCATCCAGAGTCTTGATAGGGAAATCCGGCCACTTGTGGTATACACTGCCACTAGGACCTGGAACCCCTAGTACAAGATGCGGCGTTACCCGTTCCTCAGAACAAGTAATTGTCACGCCGGAGACGTGAACAAACAACAACGTTCTTGTCACCTCTGAGCGACCGGGAGCAGTCTCGTTCGATGGTGATTTCAGAAATTGTGACTTTCTTCAGCCTCAACCAGAAGCACCTATGGGCGGTATTATCGTTTACTCCTTCTTGTTCGCGGCACTCGCCTGTGGCGCAGGAATCGCGGTGTTCATGTGGCTGAACTCGAAGGATTCTTCCATCGATCAGCGCACGTATGAACGAAAGTTTGATCCGGGGGATATGGTTGCCCGCTATCGAGTGCAAGAGGTCACGGACGAGGATACCTTCGATGCCGAGCGGGATCTCAGTCGCTATCGCCAGCACGATCGACAAAAGAAATCCGAATTAGACGAACTGGTAGCTGAGCTTGACGACTTCAGCGCTCCGGAACCGAAATCGGCCGCTCCGGAGCAAGATGCTGCGAAGGGACACTCTGAAGAGCAGCCCGCGTTTCCTTCCGGAACCGACGAGGAGCCGAAGTAGGTGTGGGCCACCAGGCTGCGTTTTCGGTCTTAGCCTGCGTTCGACAGCGCTTCTGCTAACACCTTTACTTGCTTCAGATCGAGTTTTCCCGAACCAAGGAGCGGCAGCGCATCGATGCGGTGATAGTTTTCGGCTCGTGGTATCCAAAGATTCGGCAGTCCGGCTTCCGCCAAACCACGGCTCACCTCTGCACTATCCAACTCTTGGACACAGAGCACGATCAGACGTTCGCCTTTGCGTTCATCGGCCACGGCAGTCACCGCGCAAATACTCTCCGTCGTTCCCAGCAAACGATGAATCTCCTCCTCGATTTTTACATGCGGGACCATTTCGCCGCCGATCTTGCTGAATCGGCTGAGACGATCGGTAATGGTGATGAAGCCGTCTTCGTCAAAACGAGCGACATCGCCGGTGTGATACCAACCATCTTTGATCACTGCTGCAGTGAGTTCCGGTTTACCGAGATAGCCGCGCATGACATTCGCGCCACGAATTAGGAGCAGCCCCTCTGTTCGCGGCCCCAGCGGCTCGCCTGTTTCGAGATCAACCACCCGAGCGGTCACACCCGGTATCGGTCGACCGACACTTCCCTCCTTGGTGCCGATCTGTAACTCCCGCCCACTGCCGAAATCTTCGATGTTCGCTATCGCGACCGGCGAAAGCTCCGTGCAGCCATACCCTTCTCTGGGCACCACACCAAAACGCTCAGAGAAGGCGTCTCTCACCTGCCCTCTCAGCTTCTCTGCGCCGACGAAAACGTTTCTCAAGGAGGCGAACTGCTCCGGCTTTACTTTACGGATATACGTCTGCAGAAAAGTCGGCGTGCTGATGAGCAACGTCGCACCGGACTCGGCCGCCATCCGTCCGATTGCAGCGGCATCCAGCGGATTCGGGTGGTACACGGCGCGAAAACCGGCCAGCAGGGGCAACCACAACGCCCCCGTAAATCCGAAGGAATGAAAGAACGGTAATACCCCGACGACACAGTCGTCATGACCGAAACCGAACATCTCGTGAATCGCTGAAATGTTCGCACTGATATTGGCATGCGTGAGCTCGACACCTTTGGGTTCTCCGGTACTGCCGCTCGAAAAGATAACAGTCGCCGTGTCCTGCTCAGCGCTACCAGAACCTCCGGTATTCCACAGCAGCAGTTTCTTCGGCAGCACCGCTAACAGCACTGCCCACCATAAGACACTGACCGCTGGCGGTTTCCATTGCGAATCGTCAAGATGGATGTGCTCCAGCCCGCTGTCGATATCCAGCGGGACCTTGTCCAGAAATCGTTTCGCCGTGACAATACGTTTGATGCCGCATTGAGCAATTGCCGAACGGAGAGACTCAGGACCGGCAGTATAGTTCAAATTCACCGGTACCTTTCCAGCAAGCAGCAGCGATGCGTTCGCCATCGCTGCGCCGACTGAGGGCGGCAAGTACACACCGACCATTCGCTCCTCATGTGCCGTGCGCAATTTCCGCGCGAGCCACAACGATGCCCCTCCGAGCGTCCCTCCGCGCAGCCAAGCACCTCCGTGATCGCGGACGGCATGCTTGAAGAAGCGACGCTTACAACTGGCGAGGAACCCGCTAGAAAGGACTTGAAATACATCTCGACGTAACGCGTAGGCATCGGCCGAAAGTTCTTCGACCGACTGACGAACACGATAGCTGGGCGTGCTGGACGGCAGCGGTTCTCCGAAGGACACTGTCACCGGATACGGAATCATCTCCGGCCATTTGAAGAAGAATTTTCCACCGCGAAATGAAAAGATACTGCCCCACACACGGTCGAGATGGACCGGTATGATGGGCGCGTCGCTTTCCTCCATGATCCGCTCAAGCCCTTTCTTGAACTTGAGCAAGCGACCAATCCTCGAGATGGCGCCCTCAGCAAAAATGCAGACGAGCTCGCCACGGGCGATCGCCTCAGTTGCACTGGCGAGCGCATGCTGCACATCATTCCTTCTACTACCCCCCTCCACCGGAATCGCTCCTGCCAACTTTGCGAACGGATGAATAAGCCGCGCTTCGTAGATCGGCTTGTACATCAGGAAGCGAACTGGTCGTCGAAGGGACGCTAGCAGCAGCGGTGCGTCGATGAATGACAAGTGGTTTGCAACCAGTAGCGCGCCGCCTTCCTTCGGGACGCGATGCGCGCCGACGACCTTCAAGCGATAGAGCACGTGCACGAGCAACCAATTGATACAGCGCAGCAGGACCTCCGGCAGGACCGTGCAGATATACACCCCTGCCAAAAGTGCGGTCGCTCCCATCAGGAGGAACACGCCGTCAGGGCCCATACCGAAGCCGTCGACGAGCAGCCACAACAAGAACGACGACAGCAACATCGAACTGAACGAAACGAAGTTGGTCGCTGCGATGAAATCCCCGCGACGATCCGCCGGACTGTTTTCCTGTAGGTAGGCATTCAGCGGCACAACGTAGAACCCTGCCGCGACGCCGAGGGCAATGAGTACGCCTACTGTCAGCGCATACGATGAGTACGTAAAAGCCAACACGCTACCGAAAAGCGACATGCCTACCGCACCGATCGGGACAAGCCCGAGTTCGACTTTACCCTCCGACACTTTACCGGCGGTCAAGCTACCGGCACCGATGCCGATACCGAGAGCGGCCATCAATAGAGCGGTCGGCACATCATCCCAACCACCGAGCTGCTTCGCATAGAGCGCCAGGTTCAACTGATAGAGCGAGCCCACGGCCCAGAAGTAGCTAATCGCCAAGAGGCAGAGAAACAGCCCCCGGTCGCGGCGAAGTGCCTGCAGGGATGAAAAGACCGTGAAAGGATTGAGTGCAATTTGCTTCTGCGGATTCGCAGCAGGCGTACGCGTGATAAACACGCTTGAGAAAAGCCCCAGCACCGCCGTGGCGAACAAGACCGCCCCCGGCAAGTAGGGATTTACTTCAAGCGACGCGGCAAGCATTCCGCCAACCGCGGTCCCCCCGATGATCGCGATGAACGTCCAGAACTGGATAAAGCCGTTGCCGCGTGAAAGCTCCTCGCTCGAGAGAATC
>JAGRAW010000038.1 GCA_020434415.1 Bdellovibrionales bacterium | reverse complement strand
AATCGCGGCAAGCCGCTTTCGCAATCACAATGCTGCTGCGACGGCGAGCTGCGCGTGGAGCGAACGCGGTCACGTACTTGCCTGTCATTGCGAGGAGTGTCGCGGCCTGCCGCAATACGACGTGGCAATCTTGTTTGGTCCGTGAGGACTGAAGGAGCGTAAGGGCGGGGAAGAGGGTTTGGCTGAGTTCCCCAAGATTGCTGCTGGATTGTTGCCGCAGGGCACGTTCTGACTATTCCCACGCGGGATTCCGGGTTACACTGTGTCACTCAGATCACAAGGCACCCTGGCGGTCGAACTAGCGAGAGTAGCACCATGACGGAAGCGATGGAGACGGCCAAGGTCGGCGGGCAATCGCAGCAAGATGCGACGCCGTCGGAAAAACCGGCAGATCGTGCGCGCATCACCGAAATCGTGCAGCCCGGAAGTTTCGAGCCGGAGCGTCATTTCTATCCCCGAGTGCTCAATGCGAGCATTCACCCGTTGGTCGGTTTCTTCATGCATCTGAGAAACGACCAAATCATCAATCGCTACTGCCACCTGCACCCGCAAACTGACCGCAAAGCGCTCGAAGCGCTGTTGCAATATGAACCGAAGCACCTTCGCTGGGCAGGAGCGGACCTTTTTCACACGACCACTGCGGGTGGAAGGCGTGAAATGGTTGTGATCGAGACAAACTCTTGTCCGTCAGGTCAGAAGGCAATGCCTCTGCCCGCAGATTTCAAGGAGCAGGGCGGCTATCAGTTTCTGGTAGAGAATACTTTCGCCCCTGCGGTTGCGAAGCATCGGCAGCGCACGGGCGAACTCGCAGTGATCTACGACAAGAATCATATGGGCTCGTCCGGGTATGCCGCTGCGATTGCGGATCACTTCAACACGCGAGTCTTCTTTACGCCGTTTTACGGTAGTGATCCGAATCCCCCGGTTCGATTTCGTGACGGACTGATGGAGGTTCGAGACGAAGCCGGCGATTGGCACCAGATACGCGCGGCGTTTCGCTACGTCACGCAGAAGCCGTGGAACCGAATTCCGTTGCATACGAAGACGCTGATCTTCAACCCGACGCTTGCTTGTCTCGCGGGAGGGCGCAACAAGATGGTGGCGGCGATGGCCTACGACTTGCTGAACGCCGAGCTTGCCGGGACCGGCCTGCAAATTCGGATCCCGGAAACGGAACGGGACGTGCATCTCGATCAAATCCCGCTGGTGTTGCGGAAGTTTGGCGGGCACGCGGTAATCAAGGTGCCGTACAGCAACGCCGGTCAGGGCGTATTCACCGTTACCAATCAGCGAGAGCTCGACGAGTTCATGGAGCGCGAGCATCCCTACCAGCGCTTCATCGTGCAGAGTCTGATCGGCAACTACGAGTGGAGCTCCGATGGGGCCCTGGGAAGGTTCTACCATATCGGGACGGTGCCCGATCGCCACAACCGAATCTTCGTGGCCGACCTCCGCATGATGATTGTTTCGACGCCTGAAGGGTATCGTCCGCTTGCGCTCTACGGGCGTCGAGCCGGAGAGCCGCTCAGTGATACGCTTGATGATAGCGTCTCTTCGTGGTCCATGCTGGGGACCAACTTGTCCGTCAAGCTCGGTGTCGATTCATGGGATACCGAAACCGGGCGGTTGCTGCTAATGGACAGAAAGGATTTCAATCGGCTCGGTGTGGGTTTGGATGACATGATCAAGGCGTTCATCCAAGCTGTCCTTGCCGCGATTGCGATAGACAAGATGGCAGCCACATTGCAGACCCAGAAGGGACGCTTCCGGCAACGCCTCTTCCAATCGATTAATGACGACCAGACGCTGCTCGACGAAATACTGATAGACTAAATGACGACCGGTATCTGCTTTAGCTGCGTCCGAGGCAGCGAACGTCCGCTCAAGCCGAAGGCGATCGAGATTCGACAGTGTGCGCCGGGAGAGCGCACCAACTTCTTCCTTCCTCTCTACGAGGATGCGACGGGGAGCCCCCTGCAAGTGCCGTTCATCGTCGCCCGTGGCAAGAAAAAGGGGCCGACGGTCGGCATCACCGCGGCAGTCCACGGCAACGAGCTCAACGGCATCAAGATTATCCAGAACGTGCTGGAGGACCTCAACCTCGAGGAGCTGCGAGGGAGCGTCCTTTGCGCCCCTGTCGTCAATGTTCCGGGCTATAACCTGGGACGGCGCTATTTTTCCGACGGCGTCGACCTCAACAACAAATTTCCTGGTAAGCCCGATGGGGTGCCTGCCGAGCAGTATGCTCGCGCCTTCACCCTGACTTTTCTTCCGGCCTGCGACTACTTGATTGATATTCACACGGCGAGTGAGGGCAGGACGAACACGCTCTACGTTCGGGCCGATTTCGAGTCGCCTCTTGTGCGTGAGCTTGCCCTGATGGTGAACCCGGAGATTATCCTTCACGTCCGTGGCGGCGACGGCACCCTTCGCAGCGCCGCCCGTCGTCGGGGTATTCCCGCAATCACCTTGGAGGCGGGCAATCCCAGTGTGCTTCAGGGGAAAATGGTGTTTGAAGGGGAGCGCGGTGTCAAAAATATCCTGATGCATCTGGGCATGATGAACGGCAAGGTGGAGCTGCGCCGTACGCCCGTCATTTGCCAATCGTCGAAGTGGATCCGAACCACAGGAGGTGGCATTCTGGAGACGAAGTTTCGGCTGTTGGATCGGATTGAGAAGAAGCAGCTCCTTGCCCAAACGCAGGATCCCTTCGGCAATATTCTACAGCGTTACTACGCACCTTCAGACGGCATTGTCATCGGCATGGCCGCAAACCCGGCAGCGTTCCCTGGGACTCGCTTTTGCCATCTCGGGCTTGTCGGGGAGCCTAGCGATGAACTGTCGGCTGAGCCTGCGGTAAGCACCGCCAAACAACCGGCACCGAAACGGGGTCGGAAACGATAGCGAGGGCCCGTGCGGGCCAAAAGTACATGCACATCTGGATTGTATCCCACCTCGAAGCGTCGGCTACTTCGCGCCTGTTGATTGATGCCGCGAGGCGACGGGGGCATCAGGCCGTCGTGGTGCATCCTTTCAAGCACCACATTCTCTTCGCTCAAGAACGGCAGTTCATAATCGGTGATCAAAGTCCTGCAGAACTTCCGGATGGAGTGATCACTCGGCTTGGAAGCTCGGCTCCGGCTGCCGCATTGCATTTTATCCGTCACCTTGAGCAACAAGGGCTGACCTGCTTGAATTCTTCCGCGTCGCTCGAGAAGACGCGAAACAAGATCCGCTCCTTCTACGAGCTTTCCCGCCAAGCCGTGCCCATACCGCGAACTGCTTTTGTCTCCTCAAAGAGTCCCCTGCCCATGCTGCTCGAGCAAATGGCGGGTCCTCCGTGGATCGCGAAGCTGCCCGTCGGCACGCAGGGAAAGGGCGTCGTCCTCGTTGAGTCCGAGGCGTCTTTGTCGTCGTTGGTCGATGCGGTCGAGGCGCTGAGCGGGAGGGTCATGGTGCAAGAGTATATCGCGGAAAGTGTTGGAACAGACCTCCGTGTGCTTGTGCTTGGCGGCAAGGCGATTGCCGCAATGCGCCGTCGTGCTCCAGCGGGAGACTTTCGAGCGAACCTGCACCGCGGAGGCTCACCTGAGCCGGTGCCGCTCAACCCGGAGCTGGTGGATGTGGCCGAGCAAGCCGCGGCGGCACTCGGCCTGGCTATTGCCGGTGTCGATCTGATGGAGGCCAAAAACGGCTACCTCGTGATTGAAGTCAACGGCTCCCCCGGGCTCGAAGGCCTACAAAGTGTGAACGAGACCGATGTGGGTGACGCCGTTATCGCTTGTCTCGAAGACTTCGTCCGCGCTCGCGCCGAGCGCTAGCGCCTGTCGCGGGGCGGTCCCTCGCGGGTCAGACCACCACTACCGCTTGTGTCAAAGCCGGGACCAGGGGAGCGGAAAACTGACACAGGCATTCCGGTCGGTTACCGTACGTTCAACCCGGCGCCCGGTTCCTCAAAAGCTAACCGCTGGAAAGGAGTGAGCCTTTTGCGCGCCATGGGCATCATACCTTCGATGGTATGCCGTTTGCTCATCTAGCCACGAACCGGAAGCCAGGCCCCTGTCTGCAGGGAGTGTGGGGGGCCAGCGCCCCCCGTTCCGGAGCGATAACGGTCGCAAGGCGGCGTCCCGTACCCCAAAAGTTGGGCTAGGACTTTTTCAGGGTCTTGTAGTATTGGGAATTTTACAGAGCGCGCGGCAGGGCGAAACAGTCGATGCTTCCGGGGGGGTCCGGAGCAACGGCGGCCACGCTCTCGCGGAGGACCATGAAACAATCAGTGCGGTCATCAATTGCCGCGCAACGTGAGCCTGCTGGTGTAAGCGATAAGCCCGAACCGTCGAGCGCGCCCGAACCACTCTTCCTTAGCAAGACACGAAGCCATACTCCCGAAACCATTCCGTCCGGTTTGCTGATGCCTGCCGAATGGGAGCGGCATCGAGCGACCCTGCTCGCATGGCCGGCTTTGGAAGAAGGCACGGAAGATCCGAATCACTTGCTGCTGGCATGGACCGTCCTCGAGGTCCTTCGCGTGTTGAGTCGCTTCGAGCGGGTCGAGCTGCTCTGCCGATCGGAATTCGAGCGCGAACATATTCTCATGCTGACGACGGCGCTCGGTATCGATCCTGAGCAGTTCGCCGTGCGCCTGGGCGACTACCGACGGTTGTGGCTTCGCGATACCGCTCCGACTGCAGTGCATACGACGGAGGGTGATGTCGCCTGGATCTCCTGGGGCTTCAATGCCTGGGGGACCAGCGCGAATGAAGAAAGCGCGTTCAGTCCGACCGATCTGCCGAGCGCAGCGACCGAAGCGCTTTATACGGCACTTCGTGAAGACGGCCGCCGATTTTTCCTTGAAGGCGGCGCGATCGATACCGACGGAGAAGGCACGATTCTGGTCACGGAGCAGTGCCTTCTTTCGGAACAGCAAGCAAGAAACATCGAAGCCACGAAGCAGGAATATGAAGCGCTATTTGCGCGCTATCTAGGTGCCGAGAAGGTCATCTGGCTGCTGGGCGGGATAGACGGTGACGGAACGAACGGACATATCGACAATTGCGCGCGATTTGTCGGACCGGGCAAGGTGCTCGTCGCTGTCGAGAATCGCCCCGGAGAGCCGAACTATGAATACACGCAAGAGAACTTGGCGCGCTTGAGTGGGGAGACCGACGCTCTGGGTCGACCGATCGATCTGGTAACCCTACCGCTGCCCGAGCCGATGTATTTCGACGGCGCACCTATTCCTGCCAGTTACCTGAACTTCTATGCCGCGAATGGGGTCATCCTCGTTCCAACTTACAACGACGTTCACGACCACCTAGCGCTCTCGACCTTCCGCAGCCTCTTCCCTGAGCGAAGTGTCATCGGTATTTCGTGTCGCAGCCTAGTCTTCGGCGGCGGGTCGCTCCACTGCATCACTCAGCAGCAGCCCCTACCGAAAGACGAGCGGGTTCGGATGAGAATCGAACCTGAATTCCTGGTCAGCAGCCTGCACGTGCAGGAAACTCCGGGGAAAGGCCGGGGGGTCTTTACCACCGCACAAATCGAGGTCGGACAACCCGTCCTCCTCTTCGGTGGTGACGTCCTCCCTCGCGACGAGATCGAGGACATCAGTCACGCGCTCCAGATCGGGCGCACCACTTTCGTCGGTCCGACCGGCAACATCGACGACCTGATAAATCACTCCTGCGATCCGAACTGTGGGCTGCGCAACTTCGGCGGACGAATCGGCCTAGTCGCCCTGCGAGAGATTGCAGCCACAGAAGAGCTGACCTTCGACTACTCCACCTCGATGAATGACCAGGATCGCTGGCAGATGCAGTGCTCCTGCGGCAGTGGATGCTGCCGCGGCGTCGTGCGCGATTTCTGCTTCCTCTCACCAGAAGATCAGCAGCGCTACATCAAGCGGCATGCCGTGCCGGGGTTTGTCTTGCTCCGCTAGTAAGGTGCCGAAACAGTGAAAAGCGGGTCCTGCCTTTGGACCGGAAGTTCACCGCTACAGCGGGCGGTCGAGAACGGTTCTCACGACACTCAAAGAAACGTAGAGCCCCATGTAGAGCAGCGCCACATTCATCAGGTGGGGGTGGCGCGCCGGGTAGTACCACAGCAATAGCACGGTCAACACCCCAAACCCCGCCGTCGCGACAAGGACGAGACGCTTCAGGAGCATGCTGCGCGAGAAAAACTCCATCCGACTGGGGTAGATAAACTTTATTGGAGCGAAGACCAAAGCGCATAGGCTGAGCAATATCGCGGCATTTATCCACGGATGCCACTCGAGCAGCAGCAAGTAGAGGACAGCCAAATTCCAATAGGATGGAAATCCGGTAAAGAAGTGGTCGGCGGTCTTCGCCCCGTGAAAGCTGAACTGAAACGCGGAGCAAAAGACTATCAACCCTGCCAAACACGGAGCGAGTGGGGCCGGAACCAGTCGCGTATAAAAGAGCAGCACGGCGGGAGCGACGACAAAGGTGACAAAATCCACGAGGTTGTCGAGCAACGCTCCATCGACTGCAGGAGCGTGCACGGAGACACTGAAACGTCGTGCGAGCGTGCCGTCGACGGCATCGATTAGAACCGCGGCAACAAGGAACCATAGCGCTCGGGAGGTAAACCCACTCGAAGCAGCCATGATCGCAAACAACCCCAACACGCCGCCACACGCGGTCAGCATGTGCACCGCATAAGCCGCAAGTTTCGCCTTGTCGTGGAGGAACCCTTTTACGCTGTCCGCTTGCGGCACGGTAGCGGCAGGTTCTTTAGTTACTCCTGTGTCGTCGGACATAGTGTTTCCTGGTACCCCGGCTCGTACCCCGGGATTGGGGCTATCCTTCACGATCCGAAAGAGGCCCCCGACAAGAAAGAGGCCGGTTAGGTCGCTACCGTAGAAGCTATCAATACATCTTTCGCGCAGTTAGTGAACAGAAGGCTATCATGTCGCCTCGCTGCCAGGTGCTCAGGAGCTTCCTCGCAGGGCATGAGGACGCAGTTAATCATTCCGCATTTGCTGATAGGTAATGAGTTTCTGCAATTGCTCCGGCGTAAGCGATGGCTCCAGACGGGAGCGGACTTCTTGGTCGATTATGTCACCGAAGCTTTGCTGCTCAGCGCTTTCGGTCGCTGACGAGGGGCCGGCTTCCGACTTGCGAACACCATCGGCCAGGGCGACCGCAAGAATCGCGCGCTGCTCTGCGTTCAGGCCCAAATGCTCCGAAAGGTAAGCACGCTGGAGGTTCTGTACGTTTTCCTCCCACGGTTCGTTCAAAGCGCTCCTGAGAATTGCAGTCTGCTTGTTGTCGAGCGCTAGCACTTCCTTGTAGTAGGCGAGCTGTTCTTCGATGTAGAGCAGCTCGCCGTTGAAGCTTTCGTCCTCCTGGGCCTTCTCGAGCTTGGCAACGATTTCTTCACCCAACACATCGGACAGTTCGCCAAGCGCTTCGTACTGCCGGTCTCTTTCTGCAGGCCCCATCGAATCAGGCATCAAATTGATTTGCTCTTCGCGGCGGAAATAGTTCAGAGCTTTGCTCCGCTGCTCGTCCGTGAGCGTCACGACGGATTCGATGTCCTTTACTCGCCGCTCTGCCGTCTCTTCGATAAGGGCAAGCAACTGTTCGCCTGCTGAATCATGCGGCGAAGTTTGCTGTGCCGGATGTAGACCGGAAAATGTCGAATGTGCCGATGAACTCGGCAAAGCTTCTGCTGTCCGCTCTGTCGTCGTTTCCGGTCCGGAGGACAACGCGGTGGGAGAAGCCGCGGGTCGCGAACACTCACGCTCGGAAATTCGCCGCTGGGCGGGCGGTCGAAATACCAGGAGCCCAAGACAGGTAACAGTGACAATCACGGAATAGAGTCGAAGCCACATACGCTTACTTTCCTACTCAAGTGGAGATTATGCTTACGGTAGCTGATGGCGATTCCTTTCGTGAGCATCCAATCCAAGAGACTTCAGAAACTTCAGACACTTCAGAAACTTCATGGTGCAGATGGTGCAGAAGGAAATCAATCTTTTCGTCCTGCTCCGCGGTTCTTGAGTTACTTCGTCCACGTCGGGCATAGTGCTACCCTGAGAATTCGGGCGATGGAGCGTCCCGTAGAGAGCAAGGTGCGAATTCCTTCCTATCGGGTGCGTACGAAGCTGCGAACGGCAAAAGCGGTAATCAACCCCTGCAGGAGCACAAACAAGTGAGAGCTGAATCCGCGACCCTATTTCGTCGCCTACAAGCTACCATTTGCGATGCTGTCGAGGCCATCGACGGCACCGCGCGATTTCTCGACGACCTGTGGGAGCGAACCGACACCAACGGCGGGGCCGGCGGCGGCGGACGCACTAGAGTGCTCAGCGGCGGAAGTGTTTTCGAGCAGGCCGGGGTGAACTTCAGCGAAGTCCACGGGACCTTGCCCAAGGATATGAGCGAGCGGCTCACGGGCACTGCCGAGGAATCCCCGTTTTATGCGACCGGTGTTTCCTTGGTGATTCACCCCTTCTCGCCGATGGTGCCGACCACCCATGCCAACTTTCGGTACCTTGAAGTGGGGGACTTGCGCTGGTTCGGGGGCGGCTCCGACCTGACGCCCTACTACCTTTACGAAGAGGATGCTTCGCACTTTCATCGAGTGCAGCGTGCAGTCTGCGATCGTTTCGACCCCGAGTATTATCCCCGGTTCAAGAAACAGTGCGATGAGTATTTCTTTCTTCCTCATCGCAACGAGGGGCGAGGTATTGGCGGAGTGTTTTTCGACTACCTGGGTAAAGGAGCTCCCGAACAGCTCGAGCAACTGTATCCATTCGTTTCCGCGCTTGGTGAAGCGTTCCCGGAGTCCTATCTGCCAATCGTCGAGCGACGGCGCGAGGAACCGTGGGGTGAAGCTGAGAAGCGTTTTCAGTTGCTCCGGCGAGGTCGCTATGTGGAATTCAACCTGATTTACGACCGGGGCACACTCTTCGGTCTCAAGACGGGTGGTAGAACTGAATCCATCCTCATGTCGCTTCCGCCGACCGTTTGCTGGGAATACAACTTCGAACCGCAACCGGGCTCCCGCGAGGCGCGGTTGTTGGAGGTGCTCAAGCACCCGAGAGCCTGGAGCTGAGCGCGGCAGATGGTGAAAACGCCGCCCTAGGCCCGCCTTTTGTGGGTGGCAGAGAGATTGCGCTCGGCAGTGGCGAACAGCTCCTCCAGAGCGTCTGCCCAGCGGTCAGGGGTAAGCGATGGAAGCTCCTTCGAGGTCAGCAAAGTGTTCACGGCATCTTTCGGAAGCACGAGAGGTTCTGCAAGTAGCGTGCGTGCTTTAAGAATATCGGGCAGCCGATGACCGTCGACCAGCTCGCGCACGCGAAGCAATCGCTGATCGAACGCAGTCAGGATGCGCTGAATCGAGCTGATTGCGTCAAAAGTCTCGGGCGGCGCCTGCTGGGTAAAATCGGAGAGTCTGTGTTCGAGCGTTCGCAGTCGACCACGGGAGTGCTCCACCAGCTCGCGAATGGCTTTCCCTCGTTCGAAGATATCTTTCAGCAGATCCGGGATCGCGAGCTGTTGGGGCTGCGCCCGATCGACTGTTTCGGTCGGGCGGGCGGGAGCAGGAGTCTCCGTGCTCGCAGCAGCCGTCCGCTCGTTCCAGGAGGTAAGCGCCGGTTGGGGGAAAGCACCCGGCGGATTCGGCATCGGCAATGACCGCTGCTTCGGCCCCTCGGCAACGGGCGCGGTCGCTTCCTTCGGTCCGACCGCAGGCGTTGCCCGTCGAGCGAGTTGTTGTTCGAGGGGGATGGGACTGACTTTGAGTGCTTCCGGCTTGCTGAGCAGAGCGACCGAACCCCGATCCGGGCGGTAGCCGATTTCGTCCCGCCTTTCGGCAAGCCGTAAATGCATCAAGCAGCCGATAACGAATAGCCCGATCAATGACACGGCAGCCATGATCCCGAAGGAAGCATAGGGCCCGATGGGGGAGACACGAAGTAGATGATACAGAGCAAAGTCGATCGCGACGATCAGCGCTATTCCGACACAGAAGTATTTTAAAACTGTTCGCACTGCCTTATTCACACTCCACCTCCCGCACCGCGCGATCTATCAAAGACGCCTTCTAAAAGACCAGCCACAAGGCTAGTTATTGCGCGCTCTCTGCGGGAATAAACGTCTACTCAAGTAACTCTCTGAAACGACGATAGAAATCAAGTCAGGTGCAACCTGGAACGGTGTTCGACAAGCGTTTTCACTTGTGTTAGCACCAACTTACGTTCCGAAGGCTCTTTTTACGCATAAGGAAGAACATACTATGGCCAATGCAGATATCGGTCTTATCGGCCTCGCTGTGATGGGCGAGAACCTCGTTTTGAACATGGCGAACCATGGCTTCACTGTCGCCGTCTACAATCGGACGAGCGACAAAGTGGATGCATTCGTAAATGGTCGAGGTGCCGGTAAGTCGGTAGTCGGCTGTCACACACTCGAGCAGCTCTGCCAAAGCCTGAAGCGTCCGCGCAAGGTCATGATGATGGTGCGCGCTGGAGATGCGGTCGATTCGTTGATTGATCAGCTCTTGCCGTATCTCGAGCCGGGCGACATCGTGATCGATGGCGGAAACTCGCATTACCCTGATTCGAATCGTCGCACCGAAGCGCTTGCCGACAAAGGCATACTATTTGTGGGTGCGGGTATCTCCGGTGGTGAAGAGGGTGCGCTCAATGGTCCTTCAATCATGCCGGGCGGCGCATCTGATGCTTGGCCCAGCTTGCAGCCGATTTTTCAGAACATCGCTGCAAAAGTTGAAGACGGCACGCCGTGCTGCGACTGGGTGGGCGATGCCGGTTCCGGACATTTCGTCAAAATGGTGCACAACGGCATCGAATACGGCGATATGCAGCTTATCTGCGAGGCTTATCAGCTTCTAAAAGAAGTCGGTGGGCTGTCCAATGACGAGCTCGCACAGGTATTCGCTGACTGGGATAAGGGAGAGCTTAACAGCTTCCTGATCGAGATTACTTCAGAGATTTTCAAGAAAAAGGACGAAGAGACCGGCAAGCATGTGGTCGATTTGATCCTGGATGCAGCGGGTCAGAAGGGCACCGGAAAGTGGACTGTAAACGTGGCGCTCGATTTGGCGAAGCCCGTCACGCTGATCGGCGAAGCCGTGTTTGCACGTTGCCTCTCTGCGGAGAAGCAAGAGCGCACTGCGGCCAGTAAGATCCTGAAGGGGCCGAAGCCTTCGTTCGATGGCGATCGAGCAGCCTTCGTCAATCACGTGCGGGATGCGCTCTATGCGGCGAAGCTTGTCTCCTACGCGCAGGGCTTCGTGCTGATGCGGGCCGCAGCGCAGGAGTTCAAGTGGCGGCTGAACTACGGTGCTATCGCCCTCATGTGGCGCGGCGGTTGTATCATTCGGTCGAAGTTTCTCGGGAAGATCAAAGACGCCTTCGATCAGAACTCGGAACTGTCGAACTTGCTGCTCGACCCGTGGTTCACCGAGACGCTGCAGCGAACCCAAGGCGGCTGGCGCGAGGTGGTAAGCAAAGCGGCGTTGCTCGGTATCCCGGTGCCTGCGATTAGCTCGGCACTGGCGTACTTCGACGGGTATCGCACCGAGCGACTACCGGCGAATCTTTTGCAAGCGCAGCGTGACTTCTTCGGGGCACACACGTACGAGCGTCTCGATAAGCCGCGTGGGGAGTTCTTCCACACCAACTGGACTGGGCGTGGCGGCACCACCGCTTCGACTTCCTACGTAGCTTAGTAGCTTCACGTTCCGCGAAGTTCGCTCCAGCGAAGGCCGGTCGGGGTTTGCACCCGCCCGGCCTTTTTCCTTACGGCCCCCTCGATTCAGATCGGGCTAGTTCGTTGTAATTCATGCCGATTTGCACTCCCGGGCTCGAAAATTAGGGCCTTAGCACGGGTGCGATTGTGCGTTATACTTTTCAGAAGCAGGTTTGGTTCAGGAGGCGCATTGGGGAAGCGCCGCCGTTTCGATTTGTTCGAACTGCCGCGATTCTCGCGAACGCACGAAGTGTTTACGGGGAATAGCGATGAGCCAGACTGCAATCAATTCAACTTCTCAAGTACATCGAAAATGCTCGCGGCGATTAGGCCACTTCCCGTGGAAGTTGTCGGGCGTCGCCTTTCGCAAGCGGACCGAGCAGCGCGAAGCACAGCCCGCTCCAGAGCAATGCATGCGAGAGCGGGATGAGGAGGCCGGTTTCACCCTAATCGAGCTTCTTGTTGCTTCAGCTATTATCGTCGTTTTGAGCGGCTTGGCAGTTCAGGCTTACGTAATCTATCGCGAAAGTTCCTACCATACGATTGCGATGCAGATGATGGGCAACACGCGCACCGCCATGGAGGCCGGCAAGGTCGACAGCGAACGGTTTACCAACAACCTGTTTTTTATCTCGCAGACGCCGGGGCCTGCGACGGCGATGGATGGAGAGGACATTGTGCCCGGCCTCACATTACCGAACGACTTCTACGTCTACGTATTCCATAATCCCGGTTGCCAATTCGTCGGCTGCATGGAGGATTACGTGATCACCCGTCATTGCAAGTCAGGTCAGAGGGTTATCTACAGCAAAGCCCATGATATGGGGGAGACCGTCGTCTACAACGCAGCTGCGGGAGGCTCCTGTTAGGGCTTCACGGCGAGTAGCAGGCTTTGTCGTGCCGAACTTTAAAACGCACGTCACCCGGCTCAGTGGTATAAAGTGAGCAGACACCTCGCTTCAGGTAAGAAGCGAGAGGTATGCGGAGCTTACGATGTACCTTCGACTACTGTCCCGGGGATGCTGCATACTCGCGGTATGTATGCTCTGGGGCTGCGACAATACTGTCGACGACGCCAATCGAGCGGCTGCCGATCTTCAGCGGACCAGTCAGGAGTACGTGGTGAAGCCCGTCGTGGAAGGGTTTCAGGAACACGTTGCGCCTATAATCGAAGGATCGACGGCAATTGAAGGATCGTCGGCAGTCGAAGGAACGATGGCTCGCCTGGATCGGATGGAAGCAACCGGCGAAAGTGCGGCTGCCGCAGTGAAAAGCGTAGAGCAGACTGTCGAAGCAACAAAAGAGACGGTGCAGGAAGCGAAGACGTCCGTGCAGACTGCTGCGGAAGGAACGAAACAGACGCTGCGCGCGTTAGTGCGTCAGGCGCCGCGTTCCAGGAAAGAGGCGAATCAGCTCGTTGAAGCCAAAGGGAGGAGCTATTTTGACTGGATTCGCGAAAAGATGAACGCATTCGTGGAGAAAAACCAGCTTCGGCGCCAAAATTCGAAGACCAAGCGGTCTAGCTGAGTCCGGTCGTTCCCGGCACCTCGCGGCGGGCGCAGCGCTCAATTCTTGTCTGTTAGAGAGGCCTTGTCGGTTAGAGAGGTCGCTTCAATCGGTAGAAGAAGATCTTCGAGAAAGAATGCTGAAAGCTGAGCTCGGTTTTCCAGTCCAGCTTTTGCATAGAGCGACGTCGCCTGTCGCCGGACCGTTTTCTCGGTCGTTTGCCTCACGTCAGCGATTTCTTTGTGGCTCAGCCCTTTCAGGATCAGCATCCCCACTTCCTGTTCCGCCCCGGTGAGATTCCAGCGATCGAATTGTTTCGAGATTGCGGCACCAAGGCCCGCAAGCACGTCAGCCGCGTCTGCCTTGTAGCGTTCCGCATCAGCGTTCGCTCGTCGTAATTCGCGATCGAGCGTGCGATTTCGATGTCGAAGGATGCGGAGTGAACGATGCCAGAAAAATACTCCGCCGATTGAGCATATGGCAGCGATGCTCAACTCGAGCGCGATATGGGACAAACTCGTTCCACTGACCCGGTCCTCAAACACGTCAACCAGGGTGAGAATCGCTACCAACAGGAGAAAACCACCTCCGACAAACCGTTCCCCGGCGCCTTCGACGGTAGCTTCACCCGATTCTGCTGCGCGTTCCACGATATGCCCCTAAAAGCGAGAAGCCTTCGTTGTTGCCTCTAAGCGAGCCGGTCGATGTCGCCAGCGGTATATCTGTTGTCTCGTTCCGCCTCCAGCGAAACGAGACGTCTTGGTCTAAACGGTCTTCATCTGTTCAATTATGAGACGATACCGTGAAGAACCCCCATAACACTTGAACCATCACAGGTAGCACCTTGTCGTACGCCAAATGGGCCGTTCGCCAAATGGCCCTAGGCCAAACGGCCCGTCGGGCAATGGCGGAGGCGCGGCCAAGTATGATGTGCGCGTCCTGGCTTTGTAACGTCCGAAACGGGTAGCGCGGATGCGAGGGACAGCTTAGCAACATAGACGCAAAATGGGCATGAGCAAATCCGAAAACCATTCCCGGGCCGGAAGGCTCTCGATTTTCACTCGCCTTGCTCCCGGAGCAGCTAAGTTTGGAGTGACCGCTGGCATGCTCCTCTCCGGTCTTCTCCACGGCGCTCCTGCGGCCGATGCCCAGGATGTCGGGAACGAGGATTTGTATCATCAGGGGAACAGCGTCAACAGTTCCGGGTGGGACATCTACGGCGATTTTCAGGAGTCTGAAGAAGAAGAGAAGGCCGCGCAGCTAAAAGCCCAGCAGGAGCGAGAGCAAGCGCTGCGCGAGGAGGCAGCGGAGAAGCGTCGCCGCCGACAAGACTTTTTCGCCACCGGCGTCGACGTCTATGACGAGTCACTCGCTCGCACGGTCCGGGAAGAGCAAGAAGTAAAGTCTCTAGAGTAAAGTCGTCTTTGCAGCGACCTGCTACCACTGAGGATGCGCGAGCGACTGTTCGATTACCTCAACTTGCTCTTCGAGGTGCCGGACCTGCTCCATCCAGTAGCGCTCCGTTCCGAAGTCACCGAACGCGCGCTGGAATGCCGGATCATCGAAACGCTTCGCGATCCATGCGCTGAAATGGATCATTCGTAACGAGCGAAGCGGCTCTATCAAACGAAGACTGCGATAATCGAAAGACCGCATCTGTTCGTAGGCATCAAGCAGGGTGTCAAGCTGACGTCGAGCGTCGTCGTCACGCCCCGGCACGATCAACCATAGGTCTTGCACGCAGGGCCCACGTACCATGTCATCAAAGTCGACCCAAAACGGCCCATACTCGCCCCATAGAAGGTTCCCTAAATGGCAGTCGCCATGAATTCTTTGAAGCGTGGCTTCCGCAAAGAGCGGCTCACTGACATCGCAGATAGTTTCGACTGCGTTGTGGTAGCGCTTTTCCAGCGAAGAGGGCAGCGCACCTCGCTCTAATAAAAACTGCAAGCTCTGACGGCCATAGGTCTCGGGTGTGAGTTCTATTCGGTGAGGCGCTTCACGCACGGCGCCGCAGGCGTGCAATCTGGCTAGCAATCTTCCGACGAGCGGGAGCTGTTCCGTGCGTAGTTCGTCGGGATTTCTGCCGCCGACTTTTGGAAACACGGCACACCAGATTTCGGCTCCGGGAACTTTAAGAACTGTCTCTCCGTCACCGAACTGCACTGGAGCGACGACGGGAATCTCCAGCTCCACCAGATCGAGGAGGAACTGATGCTCCTCGGCGATCTGCTCGCGAGTCCAACGCCCCGGCCGGTAGAACTTCACGATGCGAAACCGTTCACTCGGGCTCTTCAGCTCGGCTTCTTGCGCCACTTCGATTTCGACCTCGTAGACCCGGTTCTCCATCGAATTGAGTGCGATGGAACGACCTGTGCACCGAAAACCGAACGCTTCCACCGCATCCAAAATGCGGTCCGGAGTCAGCTCGTAGAAGTATTTTGTTTCCGCACTGCCCCACATTGCCGGTGAGGTGGGGGAGGAATTGCTGTTGGACATGAGCCTCTTTAATCGTCGCGGCGTCGGTTACGGTGAAAAAGCTGTCGATGAAGCAAAAAAGAAAGCTATACAATAGCGGAGCAAAATCAGGAAGAGACGGCGATGAAGGATACCACAGCAGCTGAACGAGTCGAAGAAAGCACCCGGAACTACATCCACTACTGGGAGACGCTCGCGCCTGAAACAGTTGACGAGATTCTCCGACTGGCAGCTCCTGATGTCCACTTCCGTGACCCGTTCAATGAAGTACGGGATCGAGAGCTGATGCGTCGCATTATCGCGGAAACGTTTCACGTTGCAGATGAAGTCAAGTTTCGCATCGTGCAGCGCGCTTTCGCGGAGAGCGTCGTGTTTCTCAAGTGGGAAATGGAGCTTCGACCGAAACGACTGAAGAGCGCGAAACTGTGGCGCGTTGTAGGCATGAGCGAGCTGCGGTTCGATGAACAAGGTCGACTGGTCGAGCACCTGGACTACTGGGATGCCGCAGCGGGTTTCTACGAACGCCTGCCTGTAATCGGCTCTCTGCTTCGCCTGATCAGGCGCAAGCTGGAAGTGAAGCCGCCTTCGCGATGACACGGGTGGGGCGACTGCCGAGTACCTACTGCCGACCCCGTCAGCTCACATTGAGGCAGTCGGTCAAGCACTGCCGAACCGCTTTGAACACCAGTAAGGCATCGTTGGTGCTCGCTCCGTCGGCTCGTTCCGGCGCGGTTTCGAGATATAGTACGCCGACGGGAGTGATGGTCCCGAGTGCGGCTGCAATGACGGTCACCCGTTGTCCCTCGCCGTCGTTGCGCTCTTCCCGAAGCGGGGTCTTGAGGGAATAGGCGGAAGTGACAAGGTCGAACTGAGCGAGTGTCGTGCTCACCGCGACCGGTCGTAGTCGTTCCTTGGCGACGTCCCCCAATTTGATTGCGGGGGCGAGGTGACGCCGCTCCGGGTCATACATGAAGACAGCTCCCTTATCGAATCCGGCTAACGGAATAATCTCCTTCATTAGCGTTTCGATGTTGGACTTCAAGATCTTGTTGGGCTTGAATCGTCCGTAGAGCTTCTTGATTTCGTTCCGCAGCGCCTCGGGAAGATGTCGCAGATGTTGATTCTTCTCCATCATGCGCACGGCATACTGAGAATCGACGATGTGTTCCTTGAGCGCAGTCGAATCAG
Source organism: Bdellovibrionales bacterium (assembly GCA_020434415.1). Classification (GTDB taxonomy): domain Bacteria; phylum Bdellovibrionota_C; class UBA2361; order SZUA-149; family SZUA-149; genus JAGRAW01. The sequence continues at coordinate 1,500 of JAGRAW010000038.1, read as the reverse complement.
CGAAGCTCGTAAGCTCAGGCGCATGCTTGGCGTATTCGGCCAGGCGAGTTGACGCCCGCTCATAAATGACCTGGATGCCGGAAGGGCCGATACGGCTGGCTATCTCCTCCTGCGCAAGCTCCCAGTCATGAAGCGCAGAGGGGTAATGCTCCGGGTTGTTGGCTCGAGCGAGTGCTTCGCCGACTTCGCAGATCTTGGCGAGCGTTGCACCGGCATCGGTGCTGCGAGGGGCAGGAGCGGAGAGTCCCCGACGTTCACCCATCGCAGCTAACACATCGTCGGACAGATTCCAGCGCCTGGCAAAAGCCAGTCCCAAGAGAGTCGGTGTAAATCCCAGCACTCGCTTCAGATTTGCGTCGAGTGTCGTCGCCTCGGTGAGTGTTTCGACGGCCCGCGAATAGACCCTCGGGTAGTTCCACGCAATCAAGGTGAGTCCGAGTTGTCGTAGTAACCCGCAGGAGAAGCCCATCTCCGGGTCAAGGTGCGCGGATTCAGAAAGCACCTCGGCAGTCGCCGCGCTCAGCATGTTCTCGCGAAAGCGCATCGCCTGAAATTCATTCATGTCATCCAAGGAATGGGGCGAAATTTGCGTCCGGGAGCGCTGGAGAATCGATCGAAGGGACTCCAAATCTGCGTCCCTCAGTATCTGCATCGGGGTCAACTTCAGTTCTACCGAGGTGTGTTCTACGCCGTGCTGCTCATTAAGCATCTCCGTCAGCTCTCGGAGGCAGTACATATAGAGCGCAAAGTCCTCTTTTAGATCCTCGGTGAGCGCATTTCGGTCGCTGTGATACGCACCGGCATCAAGGCGCTGCTGAATCTTCTCCAGTACGTCTGCTTGAGGCGGCAACCAACCATCTGAAACATGACGGATCGCTCTCTCGAGGCTTTCATTCAGGGACATCGAAGCCATACTACGGAACCACTAGTTGTTTTTTGCTCGGCACCGCTTTCGGCGCGGCTTCAACGCACAGAAGCCGCTCTTGTCTTGCACCGAAATCCGCCGGATGGATGCTCTCGCGCCTGCAAATACCTATTGGCGCACCGTCCGGCTTCGTTCAAAAAACGGACACCTGGCGGCTTACGACAGTGAACTGTAGTAAGCCGACCAGATGCCCGCACGGGGTGTTCGAAGCGGTTACCCGAGTTCTTAGCGAATTTCATGCCCAAATCTGTGGCGGGCGGCCGTTCGGCAATTGCTTGAAATTCCGAATTTTTGTCAGATCGACGAAATTTGTCAGGGTTGACGGCAAATTTTTGAGAGAAACCCCTAGGCATTCCCTATGCACAAAGTTGCAAACCCAGCCGGTTCCGCCAGATAAGAGCAGATGACGTAGCGCAAGGTTAAGCTGGCCGGTCCAGGGTGATACACTCGGTTGTTTTCCACCAAGGGGAATACTATACCAGCAGCGGGCGATGACTTCCGGGTAAAGCAAGGGCTATCGTCGACGGGTGTACTGGAAATAACGAGAAGGTAAAACTGGAGTCGGCCAGATGAGT
>JAGRAW010000389.1 GCA_020434415.1 Bdellovibrionales bacterium | reverse complement strand
GTTATCTCCATCTGGTAGCGAAGGTCTCGACCTGACTTCTGCCGCGTCGCCCCTCGAGTCCCCGCACCTCCGAAAAATGCGCTAAACAGATCGCCAAAGATATCGTCGGCGAAGCCGCTAAAATCCCCAAAGCCTTCAAAGCCGCCGCCATTGAAAGCCGCATGGCCGAATCGATCGTATTTGGCCCTGTTTTCGGCATTGGAAAGCACTTGATACGCGACAGAAGCTTCTTTGAAACGCTCTTCAGCTTCCTTGTTGCCGGGATTACGATCGGGGTGACACTCCAACGCGAGCTTGCGATAGGAGCGCTTGATCTCATCGGCCGTGGCAGTTCGTTGCACGCCGAGCACTTCGTAGTAATCGCGTTTGGACAAAGTAGATAATCCTCACAGCGTCCGCTTGTATTCCCGTCGGCAGCGAACACCGCATCGTTTGCCGCACCCGAATCGGACGGTCAGTTGAGAAAATAGGCGCCGTCCCGGTCCACCGAGCCCCTCGGCGGAGGGTGCCCAAAGAGGGAGACAGCGGAGATAGAACGCCGCCCTTTCGAGACCGCACCTCTAAGGTGCCACCGTCTTCAGGATGCCGCAAAAACTATTGTCAGCACCCTGAAGACCAGATGGCGAGCAGACTAGAAACACTAGACCCCGACTAATCAAGTTGGCCTAGCTCACCTCTTCGAAATCGGCATCCACCACATCATCGTCGGTCGAAGCACCGCCCTGAGCTCCGGCAGAAGCACTCGCTCCGTTGGATGCACCCTGGGCCTGCTGGCCGGTGTTGACGTTCTCATACATTTTCTTCGCGAGCGCGTGCGCAGACTCGGACAGCTTATCTGCCTGCCGCTTCAACTCATCCGCCGATTGGCCGTTCTCGAGCACCCGCTTCGCCTCGGAGAGCGCCTCCTCGATGGCATTGCGATCCGCTGCATCCAGACTCGATCCGTGCTCCTTCAACGAACCTTCCGTCGAGTAGATTAGGCCGTCAAGTTGGTTACGAGCCTCGACCAGTTCCCGCCGCTTTCTGTCGTCGGCAGCGTGGGACTCGGCGTCCTGCACCATGCGCTTGATCTCTTCCTCGGTAAGACCTGAGCTGGCCGTAATCTTGATCGACTGTTCCTTACCGGTGCCAAGGTCCTTCGCTGAAACGTGGACGATACCGTTGGCATCGATATCGAAGGTGACCTCAATCTGCGGCACCCCTCGTGGAGCCGGAGGAATCCCGACGAGCTCGAACTTTCCGAGCGTCTTGTTATCCCCCGCCATCTCGCGTTCACCCTGGAGCACGTGAATGCTCACTGCAGGCTGATTGTCCGATGCAGTGGAAAAGATCTGGCTCTTGCGAGTCGGAATCGTCGTGTTCTTCTCGATCAGTTTGGTGAATACGCCACCTTGTGTCTCGATACCAAGACTGAGCGGCGTTACGTCCAGCAGTAGGACGTCTTTCACGTCACCCTGGAGCACTCCGGCTTGGATCGCTGCACCGACGGCAACAGCTTCATCGGGATTGACGTTCTTGCTGGGCGCACGGCCAAAGATTTCCTTCACCCGCTCCTGCACTGCAGGCATACGGGTCATCCCGCCGACAAGGATAACTTCGTCAATCTCGTTTGCAGAGAGCCCGGCATCCTTCAATGCCACTCGACACGGACTTTCGATTCGTTTCAACAAGTCCGCGCAGAGGCCTTCAAGCTTGGCACGACTTAACTTGATATTGAGGTGCTTCGGGCCGGACTGGTCTGCGGTGATGAATGGCAGATTGATGTCTGTCTCCATCGAAGTCGAAAGCTCGTGCTTGGCCTTCTCGGCAGCTTCCTTCAGGCGTTGAAGCGCCATAGTATCCTGGCGGAGATCAATGCCCTGATCCTTCTTGAACTCGTCAGCCAAGAACTCGACGATCTTCATATCGAAGTCTTCACCGCCGAGGAATGTGTCGCCGTTGGTCGCTTTTACTTCAAAGACGCCGTCGCCGAGTTCCAGAATCGAAATATCGAACGTTCCGCCACCCAGGTCGAAGACCGCAATCTTTTTATCGCCCTGGCGATCAAGACCGTAGGCCAGCGCGGCAGCCGTCGGCTCGTTGATAATGCGCAGCACTTCCAAGCCGGCAATCCGCCCGGCATCTTTCGTTGCCTGTCGCTGTGCATCGTTGAAGTAGGCAGGAACCGTAATGACGGCTTGCGACACGGTATCGCCGAGATAGTCCTCAGCGGTTTGCTTCATTTTTTGGAGAATGTAGGCAGAGATTTCCTGCGGCGACTTGCTTTCGCCCTTGAGCTTGACGGCCGTATCGCCATTGCTCATCTCCACCAGCTCATACGGAAGCACTCCCTTCGCCTTGGAGACGGCGGGATCACCGGATTTTCGACCGATGAGACGCTTTACCGCAAAAATAGTATTCGTCGGATTCGTCACCGCCTGTCGCTTGGCGATCTGACCGACCAATCGCTCACCCGACTCGTTTACAGCCACCACCGATGGTGTGGTTCTGCCGCCTTCACTGTTGGCGATGACAACAGGGTCACCGCCCTCCATTACGGCCACACAGGAGTTGGTGGTTCCGAGGTCTATCCCGATAACTTTACCCATTTGTCTGCCTATCCCGTTGGTTTACAAAAATTACGTTGGAACTAAAAAATCTGACTCAACAACGACCATTCCCCGCCCCGCTCCCTTTCGGTAACCATTCCGAGAGCCGCTGGCAAGGGCTGACTCGACCGCTTTCGTATTCATCCGCCTCGAGTCAAGTAGCTGAAGCCATTAGAAGTTATCCGAAAAGCACAGAGCCGGGTGCCAACCTCCACTTTGGGATGCGCTGTACCTATTCTTCTTCTGCTTGGTCTCCAGGGGCAGACGTCGAAGACACCGGAGCTTCGCTAGCGACGACCACCTGGCCCGGCCTGAGCAACTTGTCCTTGAAGAAATAGGGGCGGCGGAACTGCTCCATGACCGTACCGGGCGCGTGCTCGGTGCTTGGCGCTGTTGCCAAAGCCTCGTGCTTCGAAGGGTCAAACTGCTGGCCTATTGCATCTTCCCCGACGATTGAATGCCGCCCTAGAAGCTCATGTAAGCGTTTCAGAATTAACTCGATCCCCTGCGCAATATCTTCAGCGGAGGCACTTCCTGCCTGCGCGGACGCACGCTCAAGGTCATCTACAACGTCGAGCAAATCACGAGCAAGATTCTCTCCCGCGTAGCGAATCAAATCAGCCCGCTCTTTTGCGACTCGCTTCTTGAAATTCTCCAGTTCGGCAACCGCTCGCAAATACTTGTCGTAGTTTTCTTGCGCTTCTTCTCGATGCTTAAGAACTAGTTGCTCCGCACGTTGCTCTGCAGAACGCAAGACGTCAAGCTCGTCATCGAGCTCACCCAGCTCGTCGTTTTCCGCGAAGTGGGAATCCTGCTCATCTTCCACAACTTCCTCCGTCCCCTCTTCGGGCTCATGCTCGCTGTCACTTACCACTTTCACTTTGACCGGCTCTCCCTGGTCCGCAGAATCTCGCGACATAGTGCTACCAAACTCGAAGGCACGCCGAGCACGATCGCTCAACGGAGCGTCGCCTTCCCGCTGCTCATTCTCGTTGTCATTCTCCATGGCATCCCTCTCATTCTCCATGGCGTAGTGGCTGTCCTCGCCCTCCTGACCGTCGTCTTCCCGCACTCGACCTTCTGCCGTCGTAGCTCGGCCCCGATCCTTGCTTCTTCGAAAGAGTCGTTTCGGCATACAGATACGGCTCAGCAGGTTTAGTGCTTATCCACGAATAAATCTGCGGCACAGCGCAAGAAATCCCACACCTTAATGATAACAAGTTGCTAATGCAACTAGACCTAACTCCTCGGCGAATACCCCGAAAACCTCCCCGGCGCTTCCCCCACTACCGTATTTCTCAACCTTTCCGTGCTTCGTCTGAAGGGCAGAGGCCTTTCGTGGGAAAGGGGAGTCCGGTAGTGTTTGGCCCGCTG
>JAGRAW010000388.1 GCA_020434415.1 Bdellovibrionales bacterium | reverse complement strand
CATATACGCGGTGCCCAACGGGAGTGTCCCGACATCGAGCTCGATCCGGGAGATACATAATCCAACCCAGCGGGTATAAGCCGACCGAATGCCGGGGATATCAAGATCACTGAGACTATGATTCCCCGATAGTGACATCTTCGCTGTACCTCGTTCCGGTCCTGGCTAGCCATCTCATCCACGGTCTCACTATCACCACACGCTTCTCGCTTACCAGTTGCGCGTCCCACGCCCGCTCAAAACAGCGCACCGAGCGATGACCATGTCGTCGCGCAGTGATTCCATCACCACTTTGCTCGGTGTCCGTCAATTCAGTGGAAGATCATCTCCCGCTTGGACAGAAGCCTTTCGAGCTCTTCATAGCCGGCGTCAATTGCCTCTTTCACCGCGGCGAACTTTTCAGACAATTCTCGGACCCGTTCTAGATTTTTCCCGACTGAAGACTCGGCTAGCTCATGTTCCAGAACTCGCAGCTCCTGCTCCGATCGCTCGATACGTGCTTCTACTGAAGCGATGCTCCGCTCAACCTGGGTAAGCTGCTTCATGCGCTTTTTGTCGGGTTTTTCCTGCTCACCGTTTTGAGGTTTGGCCTTCGAAGTCTGACTGATTGCTTCGTCGTCTCCCCAGCCAACTTTTTCCAGAAAATACTGATAGTCGTGGTTAAACACCTCCGGGAAATCTCCCTGAAAAAGTATCAACCGCGCAGCGAGCTTCTTTAAAATCAGTTCACTATGAGTGACAATAATTAGTGTCCCTTCATACTCACGCAAGCTCTCAACGAGTGCCTCGATCGACTGCATATCCAAGTGGTTCGTCGGCTCATCTAGAATCAATAGGTTGCTCGGCTGGGCCAAGAGCTTCCCCAGCAGCACACGGCTCCGCTCGCCCCCAGATAGCAGTTTGATCTTTTTCAGCGCATCATCTCCACTGAACATCATCGTTCCGCAGATAGAGCGTACTGCCGCGCGACCTAGCTCAAAGTTAACGCTTCCGACCTCCTGCTCAACGGTCATCTCTGGCGATAACCGCGAAATATTAGTTTGTCCAAAATAGCCAATCCGCACCGCCGGGTGAAAGTGCAGCTCCCCACCGGTGGGGGTTAATTCACCAGCAAGCAAGCGTAGTAAGGTCGATTTACCCTTGCCGTTCTTCCCGATCACCCCGATGCGATCACCTTTCCGGATCTGAAATGAAAGATTCTTAATTAATGGTTGCTCTGGCTGGTAGCCGAAGGAAAGGTTCTGGGCTTCTCCGAGCACTTTTGCCGTGAACGGAGCTGCGTAGAATTTAAAATCCAGTGCCGCTGCATCCTGCAGCTCGTCCTTCGTGCCCATCCGTTCTAAAGCCTTCACCTTAGACTGTACCAAGGAAGCCTTACTGGCCTGAGCACGAAATCGAGAGATGAAAGCTTCAAGCTCTTTTCGTTTTTTGTCCTCGTTGACTCGAGTCTTTTCGAAAACCTCTTCATCAACCTTAATCTGCTGATAGAGTTTTTCCGTACCCCCGGACAATTTGCGGGAGCGACCACGATGTATGACCATCGTATGTGTCGTCACGCCGTCCATAAAGAGCCGATCGTGTGAAATCAAGATCAGTTCGTTCTTCCACGCCCGTAAAAACCCGCTCAACCACCGCACCGATAGAATATCTAGATAGTTAGTTGGCTCATCGAGTAACAACAGGTGCGGTTCAGAGAGTAGCAACCGCGCCAGGCTAACGCGGATCTGAAAGCCTCCCGAAAACACCGAAGCGGGTTTGTGCATGTCATCTTCAGAAAACCCTAAGCCAGAGAGAATGATCTCTCCGCGATACTCCTGGTCCCTTTCGCGTACAGGCAAACCCAGGCAGGCTTCCTTGAGGATTGATGGCTCGCTGTAATCTAGGTGTTGCGCGAGATGTCCTATCTTGTAGTTTCGCGGCACATGGATAGCGCCGTCATCCGGTGTTTCCTCCCCGAGTAACATCCGAAATAAGGTTGACTTGCCACTACCGTTCGGCCCGGCAAGCCCGAGCCGCTCACCTCTCTGCATACTAAAGTTCAGATCCTCAAACAGGACCCGAGCGCCGTACCATTTGCGACAATTGACAACGTTGATCACCTCAAACTCCCCAGTACCTTCCGACATCTCCTAAAAATGCTGACGTGACCATATACCCGATTTTCCACGGTAGCGGGTCAAACGGCCGTTAAATTAATTCGGTTATATTGTCACTGTCACCATTTTCTATCAGATGAACGAGGACAACACCCCCGGCGGGGAGCTGTTCTGGGCTCTGGGTGTATCGGCAGCATTCCAGAAGCCCACTGTTATCTTCTACCCGGTGGTATCCGACGAGACTTCACCCGCCGAGAGAGCCCGATCACTCCGCAATTGAAGTTCCTGACCGAGGCGCTCATCCTTCCTTCTCAGGCGGGCGTGTACGAAACAGAGCGGCAAAAGGCATTTCTCCGGCCGTGGCTACTCTCTCAGGAGCTAGACCTTGAATTCGACGATCTCTGGGCCCTCCGCGAGCGATGCATCGCGTGTTTGGAGGGGAGAGTCTAGCTCAACAGACCCTTCGTGCCGAAATCGATTAGTTGGGTCCGCCATAATTGCGATTTCCGCGTCATTTCTCTAGTTCGCTCAGTTTTCTCCTGTTGTACTCTTCGGACTTTCCAACGGGAATAGACAATGACTCCCAACTATCTCCGCAAAAGTAACGAGCAATATAGACTATTTGACCAACGTGAAACGCAACGTGCGTGACCTCGCGACTGATTGCCTGTGGAACAGAGTGTGATTCTCCTCGAATCGTTATGGCTCTGGAGAGAGATTCCTCGTCCAGGCCAGAGTATTGGCCTCTCCGATAACAAACTCACTGTCACGATTGCGGTCCGGCTTCTCTCCGTCGGAGGTTAGAAACTCGGTCCACCTAGAACGGAAATTGCCTCCCATGTGCTTTACGATAATCGCAGCACTATTTAATCTGTCCCGGGGCGCTTCAAAAAACTGTCCATCGCTCAAGCGCGTAAGAGCAGTCTCGGCCTGCTCTTTAAATTTTTGAGCCTGAGCAATCATGTCTATGAGATAGGGGTCGCTCTGATTCATAAGATTGAAGTGAGGGACAACGTTTGCGGCATTTGGCCGGCCTGCCGGCTCAATGACCGTATTTGTGAACCTTCTATCTGACCTTTGAGCCCACAATAAAATGAATCTCTTCCTCAGACGTACTGGGGTCACGAGTCCCTTCTATCGATAACCCTGCGCCTTTCAGAGCGTTTACGAACGCCGCCACTTTCGGAGACAGTTGAATGGTGGGCACAGAGATCAAGAGACCTGGTATCGGCCCGGTAAACACCCCTTAGTTCACACCATTTACAGTGAGGCCAGCAGATTCAAAAACTGCGAGAAACTCCTTCGCGTAAGCGAAAGCCTCTGAATCGCCAATGGGAACGATGAGATCCATGGTCTCTCCTTTAAGAGGGGCTAATCCTCTGATCAAAGCCTGTCTTTGATTTGGGGTGATTGTGCGTGGAGCGGCCGCCTCCTCAAGCTCCTCCGTCTTGCGTTGCACCCTCTCGGACGCTTCTTCCAACTCTTCAGTTTTCTCTTGAATATTGTCGACGTCCTCAGCGAGTTTTTTCAAGGCATCATCACGCTTCACCGAAGGGTATATTCTTTCTGCTATTTGCTCGAACGGTTTGAGCTGGTCCTTCAATTCAGAGTTTCCAGCAAGGAGGGAGGCAATCTTGTTGTTCAGTTCATTTTGCTTAAGCTCTGCGACCAGTTCTTTCTTCTCGTCGGCCTTATTTCCGAAGTGATAAGCACCATAACTTCCAGCGATAACCAAAATGCCACCTAGTCCAATGACAATCTGACAGATCCAGACTAAACTTTCTGGGGATGCATACCGATCTCGTTTGCAGGTTAACAGTTGGATTAGCTGATACGGTAGCACGCTCTGACGGGTCGGGTCATCAACCC
>JAGRAW010000387.1 GCA_020434415.1 Bdellovibrionales bacterium | reverse complement strand
CCTACTTGTGGCAATCTTGGTGAACTCAGCCAAACCCTCTCCCCACGCATGACAATGCGAGTACGGCTCATGCCGCGACGGCCGCGCAGGCGACATCACTGGATCTTGGAGGTCTCCCAGCTCCCACGGGAACTGCTGTCGGGTCCGGTAAACTGGTACCGCCCCCGGAGGGAAGAGTCCCGACGGGCGGCGGTGAGTCGGAATGCCTCAATCCCGTTTTGCAGCTCCAACTCGAGGCCGCGCGGATGCACTTCACCGCGAACGCGAAACGGGCTGAAGCCGGAAATGGTGGCGGACCCTTCAATCGCGTCACCGGAGAACGAAAGTCGAAGCACCAAGGAGCGATCTTCCGGTGGTGAGCCGAAAGCTATTGTCCCGCTGAAGCTCTCTTGGGCGACAGTAGGGCCAGGTGCGACCTCCGCAGGAATCGATTCAGGACCGGCGGGTGGCGCTACCTGTGACTGAGGTGGAGTAACCACAGCGCCGCGCGCAGGCGGTAGTGCTGTCGACGGTCGATTAAACTGAGAGGGCTCGAACGGTGCGGGTGCATCGTTTGCCGGCAATACTGGCGCGGGCAATTCTGGCGCAGGCACTGCGGGAGTAGCTGCGGGAGTAGCCGCGGGAGTAGCGACGGTGGACGAAGTCGAGGGTTCTGCTGCAGTCACACCGGTATTCCCGTCCTGCGCCGGCTCAACCACACTCGGCACACGCACGATTGAAATCTTTGCCGGATTGGTAGTCTCAACTGCTCCCGAGGCAAAGCTCACGCTCGCGCGGTAGAACGAAAAGCTGCTGCTTGTCAGCACCTCCCCATCGTAGACAAGGTCGACTCGAGCCGGGCCGACCTTCGCATCTGCCGGTCTGAGTCCGGCGAATCCGCCGGTAACAGTCACACGTTGCTCGCCTCCCGGCAACAGCTTGACGTTTGATGGCTGCAGACGAGCGATGACCTGAGCGGTGGACGGGTCAAATACATTCAGCGTCAGCTTCGAACGCACCTCCGCTTCTGATTTCGCCGGAATTCGATCGACTACGGCGTTCCACTTGAGAGCCGCCAGCCGATCGAGGGAGACGGACCCTGACCCCTCCCCGACATTCTCGTTACCTTGCCGCAGCTCCAGCGAACTAGCCCGGGGCGGTCGTACCGGCTCAGGGCTGGCAACCGGCTCCTGCGTCACGGGCTGTGACTCGACTTCGCTTGCTTCTCCTGAAGAGGTGCCGGGCTCGATACCAGCCTGCGCCACCTCTTTCTGTGAGATTGCCTCTTTCTGTGAGAACTCCTCTTTCTGTGAGTATCCACGGTCTACCGAAGCAGCTTCGTTAGTGGGCGGATTAGAAACGGTCGTAGTCGCCTGCTCCGGCACGAACGCTGCTCCGGTAGGCTGAGTCGCTGAAGACGGCGCCTCTCCACCCGTCGCACTTGCGAGCTCCAGCAGTTCCTCTCGCAAAGTATCTCTCTCGTCCGGCACCGGCGTACGCTCATCACCGGTCAGACTCGGCGCTTCAGACACGGAGTCTTCAGGAGCCTCCACACCCAACACGGCGGCAATCAGCTCCGTACCTATCCCCGGTTCACGGCCGGGAGCAAACAGCACTTTTGCCGCGAACGCGTTCATCGACGCATCGCTGCGAAGCAGCACCACCACACCGACGCTTAGAAGTAGCAGGGTCGCAACCACTCCGAGGAGCACTCCGGGCACTGACCGTCGCCGCTCGGGCACCGGCTCCGAAGGTACGACTGGTGGTACCTGCGCCGCAGTGGCCGCATCGGTGTGCAATTCGAGAGTCCATTCTTTCGCGCTGAACTCCTCCTCCGTCCCTAAACGGAAGCCGCCCGCCGGGGTATCCTTTGCAACTTCACCAGCCGCAGCAGGATTCAGCACCTTCGCTGTCCCCCACGAGCCGCCGGCAGTAGTTCGAAAATGCGTGCCGTCTACCGGAAAGTAGCCGGTCTGATTGGCCAGCTCTGGAGCATGCTCCAGAAGGCTCTGGGCGAATGCCTGAGCAGTGGCGAAACGCTCCGCCTTTTTCTTGGCCGCCGCGCACTCGACGACTTGCCGAAACCATGTCGGGATCGCCGGAGGAAACGTCGGAATCGGCTCGTTTAAGTGCTTGAACGCCACTGCCACCGGGCTATCAGCCTCGAACGGCCTTTTTCCGGTCGTGAGCTCATACGCGATAATGCCGATCGAGTAGATGTCACACTGTGCATCGAGCGCTTCGCCGCGAATCTGCTCCGGCGACATATAGTCGGGGGTTCCGATGACCTGTCCGGTCCTTGTAATGCTTGTGTCCATACCCACGATACGAGCAGTTCCGAAGTCGGCGAGCTTTACTTCGCCATCTTCACTCATCAGCACGTTCGCCGGTTTCAGATCGCGATGGATGATCCCCTTTCCGTGGGCATAGGCGATGCCCGAAAGGATCTGGAGCAGCACCGCAAGCGCCTGTTCGAAGGCGAGCGGTTCCGAAGGTTCGATTCGCTGACCCCGGTCGTCAAATGTCGGCAAGTACTCTCGTAGGCTTTTTCCGCGAACGAGCTCCATCGAAATGTAAGAATAGCCGTCGCTCACACGACCGATGTCGTGCGTTCGAACGATATTGGGATGTGAAAGGGAACGGGCAACGAGAACTTCGTTTCGGAAACGGCGGAACACCGTTTCATCCTGTGCCAGATGTGGATGGAGTAATTTGAGCGCGACTTCTCCGCCCAACTCCCGGTCGATTGCCCGATACACCAGGCCCATGCCGCCTGAGCCGATCCGTTCGCATACTTCGAATCGATCGGCGACAAGAGCCCCGGGCTCAATCTGCAAAGACGCGGACTTCCCCGGGGTCTCCATCAGTTGCTACCTTTACTGGGCGAGCAATTCATCCAGCAGCTTCTCCCGCTCAGCATCCTCAATTCCCTTATCCTCCTGCACCGGCGCTGCTTCCGGTGATGGTTGCTCAAGGTCTCCGAGCGTGGGAACGGGCTCGGGCGCGCTGTTCTGCTGTTGTTCCCCTGCCAGTTCACCAAGAAGGTCATCGACAGACGGAGTAGACTCCGGCGCTGTCTCAACAGGAAGATCATCAACCGCAACCTCAGGTGCTACCTCGTCCGAGGGTGCTGCCTGTTCCGCTGGATTCTCCACCGGTGCTTCTACAGCCGACTCTGCGGCTTTTTTGGAAACAGCTCGCACCGCCGATTCCGGCAGCGGTGCATCATTAGTTACCAAAGCTGCGGGGATAAAAATAGTATCTCCGATGTTTATTCGCTCCGGCCGTAACCCGGGGTTCGCTTCGAGCAACTGCTGCCAATTGCCTGCGACGCCGGTGTACCAACGGGCAATCAATCCCAACGTCTCCCCTCGATAGCGAACCGTATGAGCATAAGGGGCGGGCTCGACCGGAATTGTCTGCTGACGTGGTGGCGGCGGTGGTGGCGTTGTCGCACATGCCGCAAGTGAACCGACCAGCACCACGGCACAGCCGGCCGCTAACGCCCGCTCTACGCCTCGGCCTCGCCCCGTTCCACACCTTTTTCCCTCGCCCATAATTCTCCTCATGTGAAGTGGTCACGACTGACCACGCTGACAATAAGATCGATGCTTAGAGCTTAAGCTCTTAAAGACAGTTCACTTCGCTACTGGCCGCAGACTCCGCCTCACTGCATCCGCGCTAGGCACTGCTCCAGCACCCTACGCACCACTTCATTTTTTTCCACTGCGAGCTGTTTCGACAGCGCCTCCTTGGCACGCGCCCCCCCGGCTTCCGCCAGCACTTTCGCGGCGAAACCTCGCACCAGATTATCCTGATCACCTAGTCGGTCGACCAGCGCATCGACCATTCCCGGCTCTTTGAGCCGCTTGGAGCCGCTGATCGCCTTCAGTACCGCGACCCGCACACCGAACTGCGGATTGGTGAGCTGCGTGAGCAGTGGGCCGGTCAGCACCGTGCTTTCTCGTTTTCCCGCTGCTGCAATCGCCACTTCCAGAGAAGCACGGTCATACTGATCGGAGGCGAGGACCTTCGC
>JAGRAW010000386.1:294-4036 GCA_020434415.1 Bdellovibrionales bacterium | reverse complement strand
GTTGCGAGATGGGAAAATCGCCGCGCGATTGTTCCTATCGTGGCAAGCCGCTTTCGCAGTGACATCGAATGAGCGACGGTTGTGTGGCGCGACGGCGTCGCTGTTTCCGCGAATGCTCTCGGCGAGCTGCTAAGGACGGTGGCAGGCGTGAGTCATTTGTTCAGGGAAAGTCACCACGATTTCCCGGTCACGAAGTTGTTGAGCGCTCGGGCTGAGTTTGCCGTCTACGGTGCGAATACTTTTCACGGTTGCCGCAATCTTCTCGGGCGGGACGGAAAGTAACGTGAGTGCCTTCTCGAGTTTTCGGTAGAACGCCTCTCCCTGACTGGGATCGAGCAAGTACATCTTATCTTTGAACACCAGCAAGTAGGAAAAGGCATAGGACTTGTCGGCGCGATGGTAGGCGGCGTCTGTGCCCGCGATTCGCTGGGGATCGAATGCGGGCTTGTGGAGACACCGGCCGTCACGAGCGGTGTCTTTGCAAAGGAAGACGCCCAGCGAGAGTGGCTCATCACCGGTGTAAAACGTCAGTTCGGTGCTTGATGACAGGAGAAACCGACTTGGCTGGACCTGAACCCGTAGGGGGTCGAAGGTCTTGTCATCGGTCAACAGCGGCTCGATCGAAAGATAGAGCGGTTCTTCGGGCGAGGCTTCGAACTCGCGTGCCATGGTCGCGCGGTCGAGCAAGCCGCACGTCGCCCCCCAGCGCAAGCGCATAGTCAGCTTCTGAGCGTGGTTTCCCTGTCGCGGGGTTTGCGTAGCCGAGGTTGATTCGTTCTTCGCTTGCTGCTTGAACTCTGCGAGCTGACGCCGGAGTTCCACTTCTTGCCGTTGAGCCTCCGCTTGGAGCTTGGCAATTTCCGATTGAAGTGCCTCTTCCTTCTCCTTGGCGCTTTCTTGGAGTTGACGGATTTCCGATTCGTAAAGTTCGGAGAGCTTATCTGTTTCTTGCGCGAGTTTTTTCTTCTCTTCCTCAAGGGATGCGCTCAGTCGCGCTTCATACTCTTGCTTCAACCGCTCTCGCTCCTCTATAGCTCGTTGCTCTACTTCCTCAATGAAGGCAGAGTCTCTCAAGCTCAGTAAATCTCGCGGCACCTCGATGAGTCCGGCGTCACCCTCGGGTTGCTGGTCTGGGGCGGTATCTGCCGGAGCGGTGGCTTGTTCGGCCGCAGGCGCAAGATGTTGCGGAGGCGGCAGCGGCTCGCGCCGACGTCGCCGCTTGGGCTGCGCTGTAGGGTCGATTATCTCGTCAAGCAAGGCGGCTGCGCTACCGTCCGGAATCGTATCGAACTGGTCCGAAGAGACATCTCGCGGCTGGTCGACTGCTAGAGCCGCAACCAGCGTGGGGGGCGGCTCGTTCTGGAGATTGGCTTGCGTGTCAGGCGGCACTGCGGAAGTGCTCTGCGCGTCGGGAGCGACAGTTCCTTCCGGTGATTCCGCACTCTGCGGTCGATAGAGAAATGCCCAGGCAACTACAAGGATTACCGCCACTTTGAGAATAAACGTGTAGTCGCTGCCCTTTGTGGTCGTCATGTGGCATTAAGCGGGTTGTGAATTCATAGTCGAATGCGCGGAATTAGCGTGCCGCCACTCGTACTTTCCATTGTAGAATTCGGAAGGTGTTGCAAATTACATGAGCGGCACAAATTGAGCGGCTTAGAGAAAATCCGGGAATGGTCGATTGCGATCAGTATGCCTGTGAGGGAATCGATAACTGCTTGCGATACAGGCGGTTCTTGTCAATGGTGAGGGCGGCCCCGTGGGGGCCCGCTGTGGAATGTGCGGGATGAAACAGATAGCTGAGATTAAGCCTAACGTCGACCTGGTGACTTTCGGAGAGCGTAAGTTCTACCTTGTCGGCACCGCTCACGTGAGCAAGGCCAGTGCGGAACTGGTTCGTGAGACAATCGAGGAGGTGTCGCCCGATGTCGTCTGCATCGAGCTCTGTGAGGCTCGTTTGCAGTCGCTGCTCGAGCCCGAACGTTGGCGGGAAACCGATATCTTCGAAGTGGTCAAGTCAGGGCGCGCTTACGTCCTGATGGCGCAGCTCGTGCTCGCCTCATTTCAAAAGCGCCTAGCCGAAAAGTTTGGTGTGCGGCCGGGTGAAGAGATGCGCGAGGCGATTCGCATCGGCGAGGAGAAGAAGATTCGCCTCGAAGTGGTCGACCGCGAAATCCGTACCACATTGAAGCGTGCCTGGGCACAAGCCGGCCTCTGGTCCTTGATCAAACTGAGCTTCGGATTGGTGTCGTCCATTTTCAGTCGGGAGGATATTTCCGAGGCCGAAATCGAAGCCTTGAAATCCGGCGATGCCCTGTCGGCGATGATGGCCGAATTTGCCGACTATCTGCCGCAGGTCAAAGAAACTCTCATCGACGAACGCGACCGTTATATGGCGGCCAAAATTTACGCCTGCGGAGGCAAAAACGTAGTTGCCGTTGTCGGCGCAGGTCACGTTCCAGGCATCAAACGTGCGCTGGGTACCGACGTCAATCTCGCAGCGCTCGAAGAGATACCGCCGGGAAATCGCGCCCTCGCGGCTATCGGTTGGAGCATCCCGGTAGTAATATTGGCGATGTTCGCCTACGGCTTTTTCCATGCCGGTCTCGATACCAGCCTATCCATGATTGGCGCCTGGATCGTCATTACGGGCACGTTGTCCGCTTTGGGTGCGCTTGTTGCGCTCGCCCACCCGCTCACGATCGTTACTGCCTTCGTCGCGGCGCCGATTACCACGCTGCATCCTGCAATTGCTGCCGGCTGGGCTGCGGGTTTGGTGGAAGCGCTGATCCGCAAGCCCCGAGTGCGGGATATGGAGACGATCGCGGATGATGTGTCGACGATCAAGGGCTTCTGGAGGAACCGACTCAGCAAAGTGCTCCTGGTGATTATGCTTTCGAACCTCGGGAGTGCAGCCGGGATGGTTCTCGGTTCTATTACAGTTGCGTCATTACTGGGGTAGTAGGGCGAAATGGGAATCGAGGATTTTAACGTCGACCGAGAAGATTATCTCGATTCAGTGCTGGTGCTATCACCGACGGTGGAGGCCGGTGCCGAGTTGGGGCGCCTGCTCGAGAAGCGACGATACCGCTGGTCGCATGCCGAGTCGCTCGAAGAAGCGGCAAAAGTTGCAGCTTCGGAGTTGTTCGATCTTTTGGTTCTCGATGAGCGCTCGTCGACTGTTCCGATTGAGGACTTGCTTTCGCGCGTGCAGACGGATGCCGCTCTCTCGCGTTCGGCGATCATCGCCATTCATCCGACGGTGAGTCATCTACGGCGGGGAGAAGCCTCAGTGTTCGGGGAGCGTGTTGTCCTGCTGGAAGCGCCGCTGGAGCCGAGCGCCTTCCTGGTGAAGGTGGCGACCCTGCTTCGACTCCGGAAATTGAAGACAGAGCAAGCGGCATTCGAGTCGCGTATCGCGTCACAGAATTCGGAACTTAGAGATCTGAACAACCGCTTTCGGCGCGAGCTGCGAGAGGCGAAGGAGATACAGCAGTCACTGTTTCCGAAAAGTCTTCCCACCGCGCCTTATACGCGCTTCGGCGCATGCTGCATGCCGCTCGAAGCGGTCGGCGGGGACCTCTACGATATCTGGAAGATCGACCGTGGTAGCTACGGCCTGTTTATTGGCGACGTGACCGGTCACGGCCTCCCCGCGGCGTTCATCGGCGCAATGACCAAGATGGCGCTCGCCTATGCTCCCAAAGCAAGCCCTGATGAAATGTTCGCGCATATGAATGAC
>JAGRAW010000386.1:0-270 GCA_020434415.1 Bdellovibrionales bacterium | reverse complement strand
TTCCTCCGGGGCGATTTGTTACGGCCGCGGTTGCGATTTATGAACCGATGGGCGGACGTTTGCGTGTTGCGCGTGCCGGGCATCCGCCCCCGTACCTGTGGCGGGCGGCGACCGGAGTTGTGGAGAAAATCGAACCCAAGGGCCTGCCCTTGGGGGTGACATCAGGCATGCCCTACGGTTGCTTCGAGACGACGCTACAGCCTGGCGACAAGCTCCTGATGATCACCGATGGGTTGACTGAAGCCGCGAACATGGACGGTCAGATGCTAG
>JAGRAW010000385.1 GCA_020434415.1 Bdellovibrionales bacterium | reverse complement strand
TAGGCGCACCTGGCCGTCCAGCAATCCCACCATCTGCAAGGTGTGGGTCACTCCTAAATAGGTGGTAGGCGCACCGCTCGGTATCGACGCCAAGGTGCTTACCGGGTGTGGGTCACTCCTAAACAGGTGGTAGGCGCACCCGGTAATCGTAACCGGAACCGTAACCGTCGGCTGTGGGTCACTCCTAAACTGGTGGCAGGCGTACCCAAAGCAGGGGAACACGCGCCTCTGCTAGTTACAGGATGCGAATAAAACCCCAGAGGGCTGCCAAATCTCCGGCACCCTCTGGTTCTTCGCTCTAGGTTGTTTCCGCACTTCCGTTTTCCTTCGCCTGCTTCGATCGCAGTCGATACTCTGTATCAACATCACTTCGCCCCTCGCCGGACTTTAAAAAGCCAACGCACTTGCCTGATAGGGTTGGCGCTCTAATGTACACACTTTGGGGCTACTCATACACTAGGCCTCGTCGCAGGCAGTTGGTGAGGCGTGACTCGCTAGAGTTTTATTCGCCGGATTGCTACGATTCGGGTCTTTCCGCTCTTTCCCAGTCCTTGCTCTCGAAAATGAACATTGGCTCCCGCAGGCGTGACAGCAGCGTTTGCGGGAGACCAAGAGGTACATAGGTTCATCCACGGGTTTTCTCTCCGACCCGATTCTCCAGAGTAGCGAAAGGACGTCATGATTCGCTCAACTATCACCCTTCTCGTCTTGTCAGTGTGTTGCAGAATTGGCTTCGCGCAAGCGACCGCATTTACCGCCGTGGACGATGGCGAAGCACGATCTCGAATCGTGCTTGGTAACCGCGCTTCGAAAGTCGCCAAGGATGCAGCTTTGCTTCTGCAGCAATCCATCCGCGACGTTTCCGGAGTGGAGCTGGAGATTCTGTCAGAAGAGCAGTTTACTTCCCTGGAAACAGCGCAGCGGCGCGGCTTCGTCATAGGCGATGGAGCGCTCGCGCGGTCGTTGGGGCTGGATTCCTCCGCACTGGAAATGGAAGAGTTCCGTTTGCTCTCGGCACAGGACCTGATTTGCTTCGTCGGACGCAGCAACGCTCGCTCCCCGGCAGAGGTATGGGCAGTTCGACACTTTACCGACGAGGTGCTCGGAATTCATACCTTGTGGCCGGGTAAGATCGGAACGCACATACCGCGAACCGATCGGATCGTCGTGCCGATAATGGAGTATCGCTATCGACCACTGGCGTATCGTCGCTTCCGAACCTGGCCGAAAACGCCGCATCCCGAGGTCGAGCAGTGGCTAGAAGCCCATCAGCTAAGCACACGCTTGTACAATCGAGACGGCTACAAATTCGGTCATGCGTTCACGGACTGGTGGGAGCGTTTCAGCGAGAACCCGGAAACACGTGCCTACTTCGCAGAGGCTCCCGACGGGAAAGTGCAGCTTCGAACACCGGCTAAACCCGAGTATGCGAAGCTGAATGTAGGTAATCCGGCGGTTCGCCGGCAGATCATCCGGGACTGGAAAGCATCCGCCGAACAGCCTCCGCTAATCTGGAACGTGTGCCCGAATGATTCCGCCGGCTACGACACGAGCGACGCCTCCTGTGCATTGGATACGACCAACTATCCCAAACCCGACATCTGGAGCGGTAAGGCGTCAATGACAGCGCGCTACGTTTCGTTTTGGAAAACGCTGCGGAGCGAGATGGTTGCTGAACTTGCCGACCCTGCGCAAAAGGACC
The DNA here is from genome assembly GCA_020434415.1 of Bdellovibrionales bacterium. Classification (GTDB taxonomy): domain Bacteria; phylum Bdellovibrionota_C; class UBA2361; order SZUA-149; family SZUA-149; genus JAGRAW01. Next base: position 2,335 of record JAGRAW010000385.1, on the reverse strand, counting down.
AGTTTCGGCTGACCACGTATGCGTACGGGGCGTACCGCGAACCGCCGCCTCCAGGCACGCTGGGACCGGGATTCGTCATCCAGATCGTTCCGACTTACGATGCCTACGGAAGAGCGATGTGGGAGGGCTGGCGTCAGGCCGGTGCTTCCGAACTGCTGTGTCGTCCGAACTGGTGGCATATGGGAGGCTCCGCCCCTCACCTGCCGCTACGGGATGTGTTTGAGTATATCGCCTTCATTCGGGCTCGCGGGATGGCCGGCATCGATATGGATATCCTCCTACCGCATTGGGCGACGCAAGGGGCGTATTACTACTTGCTGGCTCGAACCATCGAGCGACCGGATTTGACGCTCGAGGCGATCCTATCCGAGTACACGACTGCCTTCGGTCCGGCAGCGGATGAAGTAGAACGCTACTTGGCGTATTGGGAAGCGTTTACCAAAAAGGCAGCGTATCCCTTTCCTGCGGGCGGTCCGGTATCGCAGAATCCGGACGGACTGTATGAAACGCTGCAGCGTAAGCACGGCTATTCGTTGAACCCCCTCCGAGGCTCTTGGGAGGCGACGCCGTTTCTCTACACCAAGGAGGTACTGCAGCCCGCAGTCGAGATCCTTGACCGAGCAGCGGGCAAGGTCGCCCCCGGATCGATCGAGGCCGAACGCGTCGCCTTTCTTCGTGAGGGGCTTCGGCTCTTTTGGTATCGACGGGAGCTGATTCGATTGAAAGCGCCGAGGCTGAGAACAGCAACGGAAACGGAAGATGACTTCCGTGAAGCCGTCCGCCGCTGGGAACAACTTCGCGATCAGATGCAGTCCCGCTTTGGACACGTCGTCGATCAACAAGCAATCCCCGACCGACTCTAGAAAGCCGCTCAGCCCCAAAGCGCATTCGCGGCGTCGACGCATGGCGGAGACCACAAAGTCTTCCGCATGCCCGACGAACGAGCATCAAAGGTTGCCCCTACCTCTTGCTCTCCGCGAATCGAACATCCCGTCATCTTCCTTCCGGTGATTGACGACATCGCCCGGAAATTGTTCCAAGATTGACAAATTTGATAGGATATGTTTAAAGCCCCGCTCTCCCAAACAACAGTTCCCTCTTTGCTGTTAGCGCTTTCTTTACCATTCACATCCGGGTGTGAGCCCAAAATTCACGTTTTTTCTTTTTTTTTTGGATTTAGGATGGAAGGAACTTCAAATGAAATTTGCCGACGTTGTAGTTACGGGCATCGGCGTTGAAAGCCCCGGTGGACGATACGATACGGAGGAGCAATCGCTACTCCCGAACATCGTCCAAGGCCGCTCCGGGATCTCTCAGGTTCCGTTTAGTGATGACAAGCTCGAGTTCAAGGTCTGGGGGCGCTGCCCTTGGGTGACGCGCGAATCTATCCGCGCGGTGCTGCCGACCGACCAGCGAAGAATGTTACGATGGTTCAGCCGCAACACCGAGTTGGCGATCGCCGCCGGCGATGCCGCGCTCAAACACAGCGGGATTCTCCAGCAAGTCGAGCCGCAACGCTTTGGCGTCCTCACCGCGAGCGACGCACAGGACCTTCCGCTGGAAGCTTTTCTTAGCGTCGCGAAAGAACTCGCTGACGACGAGCAATTTGCAGACGCCAACGTGATTCGAGCCATGAGCCGGAACTGCGGAGGGAGCGATTGGATGATTCGCACCGTCCCGTTCAATCCGGCGATGGCCCTCGGAGCTCTAGCGAACGCCAGCGGTCTGTCGCTTAACTTTGCGACGGCCTGCGCGGCAAGTCTTGTGGCACTCGGCGAAGCCTACTGGGCTATTCGTACTGGCAGACAGGACGCAATACTTGCGGGGGGCGTTTACGGGCGACTGACTCCAGCGTCAATCGCCGGGCTGCTCGCGCTACGCGAGATTGTCAGTCCATCCGGTCCGCCGGACATGGCGCCTGAGGCGGTCTGCCGCCCCTTTGACGCAGGGCGCAATGGTATCGTGCTTTCGGAAGGGGCCGCGTTTCTGGTGCTCGAAAGCAGAGAGCATGCCGAAAGACGCGGCGCACAGGTGCTTGCCGAACTCAAAGGCTACGGACTGACGACGGCTCCGGGAAAGATTGTCGAACCCGACGCGAAGTGGTTTGCAGAGGCAATTTCGGAAAGCTTGCGCTGGGCCGGAGTTGCACGGGACTCAGTGGGGCATGTCAGTGCCCACGCGACGAGTACGCAATTGGGCGACGTGGCTGAATGCGAAGCAATTCGCGCAGTCATCGGTAGTGAAGTCCCGGTAACCTCTCTGAAGAGCACGCAGGGACATCTCATTATCGCGAGCGGTGCGATGGCAGCGGCCACCGAAGTGCTCGCCTTGCAAG
>JAGRAW010000384.1 GCA_020434415.1 Bdellovibrionales bacterium | reverse complement strand
CGTGCGGGACTCGTGCTGGTTGAGAACGACGCCGCCAACGCGCAGCCGGGGGTTGTAGCTGTTCTGCACCTGCGTGATGGTGTCGAGAAGCTTGGCGAGCCCGTTCGCGCTCCAGAGCTTCGTCTGCGTAACCTCGACCAGCTCGTCATCAACGCGCTCGCGGCCTGGATGTTCCACAGGTAGAGCCGTGCCGCCTCGACGACGTCTCCCGTGGCCTGCCTGTAGGTCTGGAATCGGGCGGTCGGGATGGCGTGCTCGATCTGCCTGGCGGCACAATATGTCAGCCTGGGCACTGGATACTTGCCTTTCGTTCGGGGGAGCGGTACTGTTTAGCCCATATAGCGGGACAGTACCCGCAGTTACAGGACACCGGCGCTGAGATTAGATCTCAGGGCCGGTTCCTTTTTTGCTTGGCCACAGGGCGGCCACACGAGCATCGAGCTACACGCCCAGGCGACTACCCGTCGTCTACCTTCGTAGCTGGGGTCTGCTCGGGGGAATGCAGTCGACTACCAGGCACTTTGCTCATTGGAGGGCCACGCGCTGTCCCGATGTCTCACCCCGTAGCAACATCGCTCTGATGTGGGTCGGTTCGCAGCATGATTCCTGAGATGCACTGTCCTTAGCCTGCAGAACATGCGCCAGGCGGAGCAACTGCACGCCGAACGTAAACGAAATCGCCGAGTCAGCGGTTCGATTGCTGTGCGATGTCGGGTTTCGCTCTGCCATCTGCTGCTCCCACGGTGCAGGGTACGCGAGGTCGAGCGCATCGCCCTCGATGACGACGTGCTTGACTCCGCGTGCAGACAGGAGGTCATGAAGGGCGAAGGCCACGGTTGATTTTCCTACACCGGATCGCCCGCCGATCAGAAGCATATGCGTGCTGTTCATGGCCTCATGATGACATGTCCCGATGTCGGAGGGCTATCAGCGGCTTGCCCACCGTCGAGGCGCTGATCAACGGTTTCGCCGCCTAGTGATGTCATGACCTTCTCGTGTGTGTGGCCGTAGGCCACTTCGAGTGAGGCAGCGGGTATCGAAAGGTAAACTGCCCGCATGCAGCAGACTCAGCCACACGTCATATGGATCAACGGTGCGTTCGGTTCGGGCAAGACGACGGCAGCGAAGTTGTTGGCACGAAAAGTTCCCGGTGTGGTGATCGTTGACCCTGAAGAGGTCGGGGCTCTTCTAAGGCCTGTTCTTCAGCCGGTGGTGCCCGTCCACGACTTCCAGGAATGGCCCGCATGGAGAAAGCTTGTGGCTACCACGCTCAACGCTGTCCTCCGGGAGTTGCCGGAGGGCAGCCCCGTGACCATCGTTGTTCCCCAGACTGTGATGGTGGAGGACTACTGGTCGGAGATTACGTCCGACCTTGATCCATCGGTCCGACTCACGCCTGTGGTACTGAACATCGATCCAGTAGAACACCGACGCCGCGCAGAAGAGGACACTGAAGAGTCTGGTGCTCTGCGATGGAGGCTGAACAAATTCCCAGTCTTTCAACAGGCAGCATGGCTCCGACGTGCGTTTACCAACATCGACGTTTCCTCGTTGACCCAGGAGCAGACGGTCGCAGCTATCAGGGCGGTGGCGTTCCCTCCCGACCCTGAAGCTGTGTGAGGGGCAGGTCACGATCGGATACAAAACCTTATGTCCCTCTGTGTAACGTGACCCGGTTTGAGACGACAGCTTTAGGTGCGGAGTTGGGCCCTGCACGCCACAGAGCGACCACAGAATCACGCCATATATCGATCACATTCACAGTCCTAGCCTCCATTTTTGATACACTTCTCATTAAAGCCAATGACTTAGTGACACAGAATGGAGGCAGGGTGGCCGGACAAACCGTTTCTTACATTCGGGTGTCGTCTGCCGAACAAAATCTCGCCCGCCAGCGCGAGACCATCGGGCCGGTCGAGCGGGAGTTCGTCGACGAGCTCTCAGCGCGCAGTCGAGCAACGCGCCCTGGACTTGAGGCCTGCATCGCCTACTTGCGCGACGGGGACACTCTCAGGGTGGCTTCGATTGACCGACTCGCGCGCTCGCTGGTGGATCTTCGTGGGTTGATCGACGAGATCACCGGCAAGGGCGCGGCAGTCGAATTCTTGAGCGAGGGACTGACTTTCGCCCCAGGCGTGTCGGACCCACGGTCTACGCTGCTGTTGGGAGTGCTGGGCTCCTTTGCGGAGTTCGAGCGAGCCATCATCCGTGAGCGCCAGGCCGAAGGCATCGCCTTGGCAAAGAAAGCCGGGAGATACAAAGGCCGACAACGGGCACTCACCCGAGAACAAGCCGACGAGATCCGAAAGCAAGCAAAGGCCGGCGCTCGACCAACCGAATTAGCTAAGCAGTACGGCGTAAGCCGCAGCACCATCTACCGCGAACTACAGAACGAGGCGAACACATGACCTTCCTGAACATCCTGGGATACATCTTCTGGCTGGGGGCAGCGGCCATCCTCATTACCAAGGTGCGCGAGAGCGGCATCATCGCAGGCCCGATCCTAAGCATTTTGCCGATTGCTGGTCTCGCAATCTCGCTGACTGTCGTTGCGGCTCTCGGTGGTGTGCTCGCAGGAACTGCTAACCAATTCGAAAAGGACATGCAGGCCCCACCGGTTACGCCGCAGTTCGTGGACTCGCCCAGTGACGTGATTGACCACATGCTTTCCATCGCGAATACACCCGAGCCCGCAGCATACTAGGTCACCTCAAGACATGTGATGGGGCAGGAACGAAAGTGTTCCTGCCCCATTTTCTTATGTGTTTCGGGCCATTCGAGCGTAGTTTTCGAACAATAGTTCTTGCCGTTGCCGTTCGGTTGTGAGTTTGCGAGGAGCGCCCATGGCCTTGTCTACTTCCTTGTCCAGGGCATCGTGTGCCTTGATCAACGCAGGGTCCATTGCCAACGGGTTATAGTGCTCTGCCAGGGAGCGCTCGGGGTGCAGCTCGCGTGCAGCCAAGACCTTCTGCCCTGCCTCAATGATCCGCTGGCGTGGCTCATCGTCGAGTTCGGGTACGGGGAAGGTGTTCCAGGTCAAAGTGTTTGCGAAGTTCAAGTCTGACTTGAGGCGGCCGCCGACCGCGCGCTGCCAGGTGATGAACATCGACGAGGAGATCAACCCGAATAGGAGACCGTCAGGATCAATTGCCGTGTAGAGCTTGTTTCCAGCAATTACTTCCGGAGACAGGCGCGCAACGGTGTAGTAACGCCTAGTTTCCGAGACGACGGCCGGAATACCTAGATATGAGCACTGTGGCTGGTGATTCTCCTGGAAAAGGTAAGGAGTATTAGCCGAAATTTGTGTCGCCTTTTTCTTGCTCCTCAAACGCATCTCACGGGTTGCTTCTACGCGCCGCTTTAGTACCGGTGACTTAGCGATATCAGACGGATTGAAATCATCATCTGCCATCCACAAGCACCAACGGTCGAGCCCTCTTACTAATTCTCTGCCCATTCGAAAGGGGCGAAGGTACTTTGCTGCGATCGGATCAGAAGCTACCTCTGCGTAGTCTTTTTCCTCGACGATGAGGTATCCACCGTCTACTGGTTTAGAACCAAAACGTGCTGGGGGCAAGACCTTACTGAGAGGCGTCATTTCCTTTGCAACGAGTACACTCGGCCCATCGATTAGATATGCGTTAATTCCTTGCGTGACGGGGAGCTCTACCGGCTCGCTTTTCACGTGTGGATAGTCCCATAGTCGTTGTTTGATGCCACGGTCTCGGGTGAAGCCGACAATGACGCAATGCACGGCTGCCTTTCCTGGCGCTTCGGAGTCCCAGGCGAACGTGCGGTGGGCAAATTTGATGCGCCAGTTCTCGCGGATCAGAGGCCCGAACAAGGCCGGCACAGGTTGTCCTTGCGTGATCGAGTTTGTGGTCACATAGGCGAATTCACCCTTGCGTTCGGCTAGCAGTCGTATTGCTTGTGCGTGCCAGCCGGTCACGTAGTCGAGGTATCCGTCGTAGTCTTTCCCCCAGACGCGGCGCATATCGTCCTTTTGCGTGGCAGTCTTTGTGTATTGGCCGATGAATGGTGGAAAGAGTGTA
>JAGRAW010000383.1 GCA_020434415.1 Bdellovibrionales bacterium | reverse complement strand
GAAAGCGAATCGCCGAGAACAGGAATGGCGGAAGGTGGTTCAGGGCAAGCTTGCAAAAAGTGAAATTGAAACCCCAGACCGCCGTCATCAGTACTGCAAGAAGCACCTTTCGTATCGGAACCATGCGAACAGTCGTGCAGGAGTCATAGGTAAGAGCGCGTGAGGGTCGGGGCCGGGGAACAGTATCCCCGCGCTTTGTTCTTTACTGGCGCGACTTGAAAAAGTCCACTGAGAAAGTGCCTCAGCAACCGGATCTTGTGAGACATGCGCTGCTGTTGGACGAACCTGATGCGAAAGCCGTCGCGGTAGAGTGGGACTCTACCGCGCGGCACTAAGAACCTTCGCTTGTTCAATGAACGGTCGACGAGATGCGGGAGCCATTCGTCCCCAACAGGGCGGGAACCAACGGATTGTCGCGTAACGCAGGATGTTGCGGGTCGCGGGCTAGCAATTCCCCGATTCTTCTCCTGTGCTCCTTCTCTGTGATGTAGCAGTCACCCCAGTTCCAACCACATCGACTAGCCGACTTCAGGAGGCAATCACGAAGTTCGTCAGGAGTTCTGCAAGTCGCAATGCAGTTTACCGCTCGCTCCAGAAGCGCGAGGCAAGCTGCTTGATTCCGCTGACGTAGTTCCAGGTAGCAACAGCCCTCTGGCAACGGGCGCTCTTCGACATCGAAGATCGGACCGGAGTCAAGGCCCGCGTCGTCAATCAAATGAGCCGTGGCTCCGTGATTCGAATGATTTTCGATCAGCGGAATCGTATCGTAGCCCAGTCCGGGCACAGTCGGTAGCGCCGGATGAATGTTCAGCGTTACTCCCGTATGGAGGAGCTCGCACTCCCGTAGCACTAAATCGCTATAGAAGGAGATGCAAACATCCGATCCGGTAGCACAAATGGCCTTACGGACCTCTACTTTGCCCCTCTGATCGCCCTTCCTCCAGATGAATGATTGCGCTTGCGGAAAACATCGCTGCACAACAGAAAAGCCGGCGTCCCCCAAGTTCGGGTCACCGATAAACAGTACTTTCATTGTCAAAACCCTTTCAGCTCACGACTCGATCGCACAGAGTCCTATTCCCGTAACCTTTTTCAACAGCACGCGTGCCTCTCGTTTCCGCCGTGGAAACAAGAGGACGCCGCTAACGCTCTACTCGATGGTACCTGCCGCGTTTTCACGCCTGGGACTGAGAAGGAACAAATTGCTACCTGTCAGTAGCTATGGCCGAACGGGGCCAACCGCCAGCGGCACGGGAAAAATGTTTGATTTTCGCGCCTTTTGTTATATACGTAACAAATGGCCAAGGTAAGCGAACTGGTTCGGGGGCTCCTCCTCGAAAACGGACTCCTTCTCGGAGCAATGGGTGAGGGCCTGCTGAATCTCACGCAGACGGCGCATTTCTTGCGTCCACAGGTCGAAGCACGAGCGAAGCGACCGGTCCAGCCCGGTGCGATTGCGATGAGCCTGTCACGTCTGGCACGCGAACAGATCGCGTCCCCGCCGAAGGAGCAAGTTCAGATCGAGAACATGGTCGTGCACACCGATCTTGCTGTCGTCACCTACCTGAAAAACGCCGACGTGCATCAAGCGGTGAACCTTGCCTACAACAAGATACAGCGAGCTCAGGGCTACATCACGATCACCGAAGGCATTCGAGAGATTACGATTATCTTCAGCCGCAGACGAATCGAAGAGGTCGAACGCTCGATTCCGCAGAAGCCGCTCCACCGAGACGTGAACGTTGCAGCTCTGGGCTTAACGTTTCCGGCTTCCCACATCGGTCGCCCAGGACTATTCTATATCTTTTTTCAGCAACTCTATTTTCAGAACATCAACGTCGTCGAGCAGGCATCGACGGCAACCGAGCTGATACTGTATCTTCATCAGGATGACGTGCAGTTGGCCTTCGAGACTTTTTACAATCGCTTCGTTCGCACACAGGACTACTGAAGGGTCGGGGCTGCTTAAGCCTCGGGAGCTTCGGTGGCGCCTGCGACTCCGCGCAATGCAACTTGGTCAAGGATGATGACTTCTATTGAAACTCTCTTGAGAACCCATCAGAGCTCGTTTCATCCGCTGGTCCCCTTCGATTTCAATGCCGAAGGGGTGCACATCGATCTGAGTATCGCGAACGAAGAGTTGCAGCACATCGAGGACGATGATGCGACCGGGTGGGAGCGTTATATCTGGACTTATATGAAGCAGCAGGGCGCAGCAGTCTGCGCCGGCGGATATCGGGAAGTGCGAAGTCGATATCTGCGAAGCGTCGCTTATTTGGAAAATGGAGAACCACGCACCACCCACATGGGCGTGGACATTTGGGCCGCAGCCGCGACCCCACTGTTCGTCCCCTACCCTGCTACCGTCCACAGTTTCCAAGATAATGCCGCTTACCTTGACTACGGACCGACCGTTATTCTGCAACACCGGCTGGAGGGTGAGACATTTCATACGCTCTATGGCCATCTTACCCGCGAGTCCCTCGCGAAGCTCACACCCGGGCAGAAGCTGGAAGCCGGCATGACGTTTGCGCATCTTGGCACAGCCGAAGTCAACGGAAATTGGCCGCCGCATCTGCATTTTCAGCTTATCCTTGATATGCAAGGAAGGACGGGCGATTTTCCAGGGCTCTGCACGGCCGGCTCCCTTGATCGCTTCGCTGCGAACTGTCCCGATCCGAACTTGATTCTTGGCTACCGCTCATTGGAACCAAACGACTAGGGCCCCGCCGAGATTGGCACCTTGACGGATCCTAGCAAAGCCGCATATGACGAGGTCCTCGCCTGCCAACCCGACGACACCGAGCGGCGGGACCTGTGGACTTTTTCAGGTCGTGCAAGCAAAAACTCTGTTCTTGCGCCCTCCGAATTTCAAGGCGCTAGCGGTGTGAAATGAAAGGATTGTTATTCCATAAACAGCTCGAAATCCGAGTGGACGTCGAAGGCGAGGAATTTCGCCAGGGCGATACCATTCCCTGTACTCTCACCATCAAAAACCGCGGCGCGACAGCCGTCGACGTGGGCGTGCCGGTGCTGGCGCTCGCCAAGGGCGATTTGAAGAAGGTGAAGCAGAAAGCACCGGACGCGTTTTCAATGCTGGCTCGAGCCGATGCTGCTGTGCCGGGATCGGTGGCACCTGATCAACAGTGCACGACTTCGACGCGGTTTCAGCTCGAGCAGAACTGCCATGTTACGAACAAGCAGTCGAGCCTTTGCATTCTCTACGGCGTCGAAGGCGACGATGCGGCGCAAGCACATCTGCAACTCCCGGTCCTCCCCCACGCCGATATCGAATCGATTGTCGGCGTAGTCGAAACTTCATTTCAGTTTGTGCTCAAAAGTTGGAAGTCGAAATCAGGATGGGTCAGCGCAAAGCTCAAAGCGCCGGATGAGCAGCGCATGACCACGATCGACGAACTTGACCTAGGCTTTCGCTTTGTAGATGAGTTGCTCGAACTTGATTACACGTTCAAGGTGAAAAAGCTCGAGGCAGGGCCGAGCACACTGGAAATCCAGAAGAAGAAGCAGACCTTCCGACAGTCACTGCGTCGCGATGAATATCTGGCTCCCGGGGGCTACGTCGACAGCGGTCTACTGGAACCAAAAATCGAAGAGATTTTGGCCCAAGTAAGTTCAAAATTCGCACGGTAGCAAACGTTCACGCACCCCGGACGCAAACGGCGGTAGTCCTCTGTGACGCTACTGCTTCACGAAGATCGTGTTCGGCTTCGGCGACAACTCCTGCTCGCGCCGCTCGTTGGCGACGGGCACGTTTCGGGTGGTTTCATCGCCAAGACATCGAATGGCATGCCTGGAGAGCTCGAGCACTGCGCAACCTTGCGCCCGGACCTCTTGCTCGACCGTGTCAAATAACTGCCGCTGAACACCGCGAGATCGAGCGTCAACGGTGACAATACACTCGGCGATTCGCCCGCGCTCCCGAGGGTTGGCACTCCCCCCCAACCACTCGATGAGCAACATGCCGGTTATCCGCTCGAATCGCTCGACTGCGACGAATACGGTGTAGCGCACTCCCGCTTCCGAGAGCTCCA
>JAGRAW010000382.1 GCA_020434415.1 Bdellovibrionales bacterium | reverse complement strand
CTGGTGTCGCGTCTCCGGAGAACTCCTTGGCCGCTCTTCGTTATGAGCCCCAGTGGAACGTATTCCTCACACGGTAAAATTTGAGTGAAGTCGCCCAGCTTCCCGCGACACTAGCTCTCAGGACTTCGGATGCTCTGATATCGGTCAGGAAATTGAGTCTCCCGGCAGTCCGAAGCGCAGTTGCTGCACGGCTCCCGTCGAACTATAGCGGATAAACCATTCGCCTGCAGCGGCGCGATAGACCGCCTGGTCGACGCGACCGTCGCCATCGAAGTCGCGATCGCACGTCGGTTTATCGCCCAAAGACCCGAAGCTGCTGGTGCTGACACCGCCGTTTGCCAGTGCGCCATACCATTCCAACGTATTCCCGGACGAAACCCGAACCATTACACGGTCCGCAGTGCCGTCGGCATCAAGGTCACAGGAGAGGGGAGTGTCACCCGCCTGGCCCCACGGCAGCGAATAGAGAAGGGAGCCGAGCCCGTCTTTGATCGACCAGAAGCGTTCCAATTGCCAAACCACGGCGAAGTCATCCTCTCCATCGCCATTGAAGTCACCGACAAGGGGATCGTTTGCCGGGCCGCCCAGACCAACGGCCATGGCTGACTGGTTGGCCCCGCTCAGAGCACCCGAACGATCGAAGCCCGCACCCGACAGAAGTGCCAAGAACGCTCCTGTCTCCCTGCGATAGACGGCAAAGTCCGAGACGCCGTCCCCGTCATAGTCGCCAACCACCGGTTCGTCCCCCGGCAGCCCCCACTGCAGCTCCACGATCTCCGCGTAGTCACTGCCCGAGCGACGGTAGTACCAAGTCCCGTTCGCCGGCCGCCAAACGACGAACTCGGCACGGCCGTCGCCATCGAAATCCCCCTGGAGCGGGAGGTCACCGGGCAACCCCAGTTGGAAAGCGAGGTGCTGGTCGTAGTCGAATGAGGAGCTGGAAGTCAGAACAAACCACATGCCGGTCGCCGGTCGCCAAACTGCAATATCGCTCACCCCGTCGCCATCGTAATCGTGAGCGGCGGTCCCTTTCGCTACCTCAAACCCGATGGCCTTGCCGCTGCCGACCACTGTCGGACTGGAAGTGTTGTGAGAAGCAATTACCCGTTCGCCCGAAGCACTGACAAGGGGAGCGATACCGATGGTAGCACTTGCTCCAAAGTTGAATTGCCCGTCTCCGGCGTCGGTGTCGAGATAGTGGTAGCGTAAGCGGCCGTCGGAGTACAGGTGGAGCTGAAAACGGAGTTCACGTTCGGCATTCGAATTGGCTCGGTGCGCATAACTGGCTACGATCCAGGTAATAACCACTTTCCCCGACTCATGCTTCACCCATACGCCGCCTGCATCCCCTGCAGTAGGCGAGGGAACCAGGTCATCATGATAGACGGCAATGCCCGGTAACGGACTATTGCTATAGTCGGCGGTTCCCGGCACGCCGCTGCCGTTCGACAGAGGCACGATTCGTCCGTTCGAAGAAATCGCGATACGCTGATAGTCCGTCCCATAGAAGGGGAAAGTGAATCCCAGATCGACCGCACGATACTCGTCATCCGCAGCGAACAGATGTTCACCGAGTGACGTCTGATAGCCGAACGCAGCGTCTAGCTGCCGATACTGGACTCGAGGGGGAGGGGGCGGCAGGGGCGTTCTCGCATTGGTGAGTGCTCGTTGTGCATTCACGATGCCGGGCGCTGCAATGAGACCTGAAAGCTGGGGCAGGAGTGACACGGTCTGAACAAGACGACTCCTGAGGTCACGGTACCCCAAGGTGGGTTCACGTGAAAGAACAAGCGCCGCCACACCGGTTACATGAGGAGTCGCCATCGATGTGCCGTTAAGACTGGTGTACCCCTCGCCAAGCCAAGTGCTAAGAATATCAACCCCGGGTGCGGCCACATGCACGCTGGTAGCGCCGAAATTGGAGAACGATGCCAGATTGCCGTTGTGGTCCAGTGCGCCGACCGTGACGATATTATCGAGGTCGTAGTTTGCCGGGTAGGTGGGTGAAGCATCGTTGTCGGCGCCGGAGTTACCCGCAGCGACGACAAAGAGGATGCCGGCGTCTTGGGCAGCCCGGATGGCATCTTCAAGCGCCAAGGAGTATCCTCCACCGCCCCATGAGTTGTTGAGTACCCGTAGGTTGACACCGGCACGTTTCATCGCAACCGCATACTCTATCGCGGCAATTGCGCCTTCCGTGCTGCCATACCCGGATGCGTCCAGAAACTGCAATGCCATCAGCCGCACCTTCCAGTTCACCCCGGCGATACCGATACCGTTATTGCCGCGACCGCCAATGGTACCGGCGCAATGCGTGCCGTGGCCGTTCTGGTCTAGCGGGTCTCCGCTCTGTTGCAGCGCACTGAAGCCGTAGACGTCGTCGACAACTCCATTCGAATCGTCATCGAGGCCGTTCCCCGCGATCTCGTCCGGGTTGCGCCACATGTTGGCCTGTAGATCGGGATGCAGGTAATTAATGCCGGTATCCACAACACCGACCACGACTTCTTCACTTCCGGTCGTCAGCTCCCAGGCCTCGGGAGCATCAATATCGACACCCGCAGTACCGCCGGTTTGTCCCTCATTTCGCATGCCCCATAACTGCGAGAACGATGGGTCGTTCGGCACGTCTAGCGTATGCACGACGTAGTTGGGTTCGATATATTCGAGCAAGCCTTCAGCGAGCAGGTCTTTGGCGTAACGTTCATTCAAAGCGCCCCCGCGCCCCACGCTCACTAGCTGAATACCGGTAAGGGGATGTTCTTGATGGAGAGACACACCGAGCACGGAACGCATCACGCGACGTTCGGTCGCGGAGGTCGCAGCTGCCGGCGCGAACTTGAGCAGGTATTCGCCCGCCACTGCTCGGGCCTCTGCGCTCGCTTCACCGCAGAAAACGATGACGCTAAAAAGGATCAGTGGCAGCCAACAGAATGAAGGCAACTGCCGCACCGATGAACTGCACTCGCCGCTCGTCGCAACGCTCGATACAACCATTTGGAAAACCGCTTACTGCCTTGGCAGGTGTGCGTACCCACCGCTATCCCTCGTTGGAGGTAGTTCGGCAGAAATCGAGCGAAGCTAAACCGATCTAAATTGAGAAATTCCGAAATGGGGTTATAGGGATAGGCCCGATGAGGCAACTAACCGTAATGTCTTCGGGGTCCTATCACTTAGGACCCATCAGGAAGGAGGACTGGAAAGGGTGGAATCTTGACCCTGAACCGGCGCGGGGACGTTGAGGTGCACGTTCATGCGCACGGGGAGGCTGAGCAGCTTGTAGATTGACGGACGGAAGCGCGTTGGAACTCGTCACGCTGCGATGCGGCAGGGCACCGAAGCGCTCACGAACGCACCTTCAGGACATGACGCGACACTGCAAAAAATCTCGGTACGCGAGCCGACCACGCTCGGAAGCCAAAGCATCACGCTGCCCAACGCTCCGACGGCTCGCTTCGTCCTTAGCGGAGACAGCACCCTTATCGGAGACAGCAACCGAGTACAACCGGTTTCAAGACGGCAACACACTGAAGCGATTCACTCGGCCGCTTAGAGTTACCCCACAGCGGACCGAGCATAGGGAATCAACCGGAACACTCCGAGCGAACTACTGCTCGATTCGAGTGCCTTCTTCTTCAGCCGTACGCTCCCCGCGAATTTCCGCAGCGTTCGGACGTGCATGCTCGACCTCAATCATCGAGGCCGCGCTTCGAATACCGGTGTTGACCGAACCACTCTCGAGATTCGGAGCAACCATCGTCTGAGCTTCTTGTTCGGCTTTTTCCGCCTTCTTCTTCGCTGCGGCTGTTCGCACTACCTTTGCCGCGTGCAATCCTTTGTCGCCCTCTTTCAGCTCGTAGTCGACCTCTTCGCCGTCTTTCAACGTCTTAAATCCGTCCCACTCGATCACTGAGTAATGAACAAAGACGTCCCGACCGCTCGTATGCTCGATGAAACCAAAGCCCTTCGCGTCGTTAAACCACTTCACCACTCCGCGCTGTAATTCAGCCATGCTACTGACTCCTTCGCTACAACGGTAACTTCAACCCCGTGGCTGTTCTTTACCGCCCAA
>JAGRAW010000381.1 GCA_020434415.1 Bdellovibrionales bacterium | reverse complement strand
GATGCCTATCAGATGGGCTCTTACTGACCGATAGGTCTCCTTGTCGAGTCGCACAAACACCTTCCATCGTTTGTCCACCTCGCTCATGGTGTAGCGCACCGAGTAGCCCCTCACCTTGAGCGCCGTTCGGCGGATGTCGCAGAGGTTCTTCTCGTGGTCCGCAAAGAACCCGTGTCTGCCGTGCGTGGCAATGAGCACGAAGAACCTCTCGTGCCGGAGGTAGTGAATCCCTGCCTGGTCCCCAAGCCGCCTCCGGGCTCGCTCCCACTTGGGTTTGCCAAGCCCGTAGAGCTTGATGAGCTTGCGGTCCACCTGCTCGGGGTCTTTCCGGTCCGGTATGCGCCCGGTCACATAGAAATAGTGTCCGCTTGCTACGTAGCGAACGAGTTGCGCGAGAAACCCGTCCAGCGTTTCCGCCTCACATCGGTAAGTCGTCGTCATGGCACCTCCTGCCCTGCCAAGTCGCATAAAAATGGAGGGAGTTGTTTACGGCACAACTGCCCTCAAAAAGCCGACCAAAAAGGAAACCTCGTGTGCCTGATGAAGAGGCATCACGGCTCTGCGGTTCTGAATTGCCCGCCACCAGATGCATCCTGCATCGGTAGCGAAAAGGACAATCGTCGCCGCAAGCGGCCGAGTGTGCCTGCTCCTTCCAGCAGTTGCTTCCAGGAGAAATGGGCAGCTCTTGCTGCCACATTCTTTATTGCAGGTGCACGCTTTGCGTGCTCGACTACTAATTCCTAGAAACAGCTCAGGAATTCGCTGTTCTGCTTGTCGCATTTTGCGCCAAGCGATGTACATAACCTCCGCCGGTGAACTTCACCCCAAGGGGTAGCGTTCACCGTCATCACGTCGCCACAGGCCAGAGGTCTCTCGACCTCTCGCGGATGGCCACGCCGAAGCTTCTCTCGAAGACCGTCGGCCCTGCTTGAGCGTAAACGCAACAAGCAGGGCCTCAGCACATTGTCGTCGCGGGTTAAGTAGCCCGCGTCAGCCCTTTCGTTCTTGGCTTCTTGCTTTGGTTACCAGCCAAAGCGCCAAGCGGGTCGCGACTGCCTTGCCGCGCAGACCTCAGGGACATTCGTCCCCTCGCCTGTCTGGACCTTCGCCCAGATCACCGTCACAGCTCTCGCCGTGGTTCTACTTAGGCCACACTCCCAGTCCCCAGGTCAGGCAGCATCGCTGCTCCCTGGCGGGTACCACTCCGCGGTACCTGGGGACCTTCCCCGATTAGTGATAGGTGTCGAATCGACAGTCAGGTCGCTAGACGGTTCTCCCGTCAGGTCGTAAGGGTCTGCCTGTGGCTCTCGCCTCTGGCAGCGTTTGCACCTTTGCCTTACGGCTCCGGTGATTTCTCCGGGTCGAACGTGGAAGCACCCGGTTACCCCTCCCTTACAACGTTTCGCAGTTAGGCTTTTGGTCCTCGCTCCACTAGCTTGGACCCCCTCTCTGACACTTGCGCCGAAGTATGTGGCGCACGTGCCGGGCTCTCCGTTAGCCCGTCGATTCTTACTGGGAAGCCCTCTCGGGCCTTGGAATGGGTTGAGCTATTTCCGCTCCGGCTTTTAGATCACCGGATGCCCGAACGCCCATGACGTTCGGTCTGGCACCTTGCGGTGCTCAGAGGTCCCCCACCCAGACACGTTGTACGAAGCTGGCCTCAGTCGAGGCCGCAGCAAGCGAGTTGTGAACCTCGCCTGCCTGGCTCCTTACCCCGTGTGCGGGATTTGGCACAGTCCGTGTGCCTCACCCTTGGTCAGCATTGGGGCGCTGACCTACTGCGACCTTTTGGTAGGCCGCAGCTTTCACCTATCACGACTCCTGTGCAAGTTGAGAAACAACAAACAACTGCACCGAAGCGTGTCTCGGTCGCCCCGGTTCACCCGTCATCCATCGGGTCGAACATTGGGATTGAACTTGAGCATCCTGCCCAAGGATTACTCCAATGAGCCCCCGTCGAGACGGACAAGCAACTCTCGCTGCGATCCGCCTCTACGCGGAAGACGATTCAGGACGATGGTAAGTCGCCCTCCTCTTAGCCCGGTTGGTAAGACCGGGTTTACCGAGGTCGTCTTTCCCGCGACGACAACGTCATCAACATTTTTCGTTAACAACGATGCTGCGAGCCCTACAAATGCTCACATGCAAAAACCCTAGCAGGAATTGCGGCATTGAGTCACGCGCGCGGCGTAAGTGATTGGTTTCACTTGTGCCGAGCGGATTCGCTCGCAGCTTGCTGGACAATGGCGCTATTGCCGTGATATTTACTCAGCAATTAACAACGCCATTGCAGGGAGGTAGCGCCATGGCCAAGAGCAAAAAAGACTCCGAGAAATCAACCAACTACATCACGACCATTCGCGAAGGAGCGATCGGCGCGAACATCTTTCGCGGCGTAACGCCCGACGGGCACGCTTACCTCTACTTTTCGCTGAGCCGTTCTTGGAAGTCCGCTAACGGAAGCCGCGAAGGATATTCGGACCGCTTTTATGAGCGAAATGCCGACGCCCTGCAGGCAGTCGTCGCCAAGGCTTGCGATTGGATCAGCAAGAATCCAGAAGCTGCCGATGCCGAGCCGGAGGGTGAACAAATCGCGGCGGCCGCCTAAGCTCGAAATCGCTTCCAGTTCGGCCGAAGTTTCTTCGACTTAAAGCACCACTCCCGATGGGCGGTTTTTACCGCCCAGGGCAAATGCGGGAATTTGCGGACGGAATTAGCGCCTCTTTGCGGTGAGCTGTTTCCGCAGTAGCTCAATCTCTGTCGCAAAGGTCAGTTGCATTTGTGCGAGGCGGTCAGCTTAGGACCCCGCTTCGCTGGCTTCTCTATCTTGAGAACGCTCCGGCAGATGCGTGTGTCTGCGGCGCGCCCAGTAACGGGTGAGGCGCGACGGCAGAACACTTGTTGCCGGGCATTCAGTCGCCAGCTTCACGCCCAAGCTGCCCTAGGCTCCCGCAAGTTCGTTTACTCGCTGAAAGTGGTCCTTGAGGATTAGCTGGGCATACTGCTCAAAGACCGGCCCGCCAAGCTCTTTCAATCGCATATAGCCGTCTCGCTTGGTCCGGTCGGCACTTTGCAGGGCTTCCGCCATGAAGCCGTTCTTGTCCGCCTCTGAAAGCCCACTCCAGAAAGCAGCAAATGGAGCCTCGGCTAACTTAGCCTCCTGCTCTACTCGCTCCTTGGCGCGTCGCTCACGATCCTCTCGTTTCCGCTTTGCAGCATCAGCGGCCTGGCGTTTTCGCTCTGCATCGGCCTTCGTTTCAAAGCCCCTAGGCAGTGCATACGGCTCAGCGCTCTTGATGCCTGCAACGAGAAAGCCAGCTCCCCTCTCCTCGCCCTTCTGATTGTGCCAGTCGAATAGCTCAATCATCATTCGGATTCGGTCTGCGGAGTGATTCTCGGCAAGTTCGCTGGCAGCTGCTGGCCCCACGCCGCGCTTGCTGAGTTCATGGCTCAACTCGCTTGGAGCCTTTCGCACCTGCGCATCGGTGGGCTTTCGTCGCTTTCGCCTCGTGAATTCAACCTCCCACTTGCCACGAGCAAGCTTCTTGAAGCGTTTCTCTGCAGGCATTGGCCTGAGTTCCCAAATATGCTCAAGCTCCCGAATGCCTTTCATCAAGGCGCGCTTCGCTTGCGCGGCCGTGTAATTGGGGCTCACGCGCACCTTGTTAAACGCCAGTTCGTTAAGGTCGAGCACCAGGCGGTCGGAGTGATAGAACCGCTTGTCGAGAAAGCGGTAGAGGCGTTTTGCGACCGGGTCCTTCAGACGCAAATACAAATCCCAATCGAGCTTTTTCAGGTAGCCTGCTTCGAAGCTTCCGAAGATGACTTCATTCCAGACGAACCAGGAATCAGCCGCGGCAACTCCCCGGTCGACCTCGTCCCGTTCGTAGATGTAGAGATTGTCGAAGATGCCAAAGTCGCGATTCACCCAGCTCTGACGCGCCTTGTCGTAAAATGCCCTGTCGGAATACACCGTCAGGCCTTTCCATCGTCTCAAGGACGTTGCAAGTCGACGGTAATAGCGGGTTTCATCAGGCCAGCGAAGAAGCTTGAGCAGTTCATAGCGGCTGAAGTGAACCTCTCGCTGACAGAAATCC
>JAGRAW010000380.1 GCA_020434415.1 Bdellovibrionales bacterium | reverse complement strand
GGTGGCGGCGGTGAGGCGAGCGATATTGCCCGTGTTTTGGGGAATAAGTGGATGAACTAGCACCACATGGAAACTCATCGTACTATCCTTGAAGCGGTACTAGTGGCGCAGTTCGTTTACCTTGGACGTCATGTCTTTGCACCCCACTAGCAAAATGTCTTTGTCTTTTGCGGCCTCCAGCCGCAAGTAGTGTCCTGCACTTTTTTAGCGAAGTAACGAAGCAAGACACTAGTCGGGCGATTCGTTCCGAACAGCAATCCGAAACTCTCCGCCACAGCATACCAGCATTGCGACCCCGGTTGGTCCTTCCTCGATATACCGAACGAGCGTCTGTGCCGCCGGGCGGAGTATGCGGAGCCACGCGTTGTCCTTGTCCCTGCAGTAAAACACGTTGTCAGTTCCAACTGAAAATGTCTCCGGCCGAAAAGGCTCGCTCTGCCCCGTTTCGAGCCGGATATGCCACGGTAGAGCGGTCGTGTCGATGCTACGCACAACATGGGGAGTATCTTCAATTTCGACGCGAACGCATTTGCCTTCCACTTCGATGACGTAGCCGCCATGCTCCTCGCTGAACCGCAGATGAGTGCTGAAATAGCGCTGCACGCCGGGATGAGTCACTACTGTTCCATCGTGGACCCACTCGCCGTTCTTCGTGAACAACAGCGCTCCCGGCATAGTCATCAAAATGGAAGGGGCTTTTGTCATGGTTTAGGTGCAGAACTCGGTGCGCGGTGATGATTTCCGAAGATGAAGCGGGCTCGACGCCGAGAGTGCATTGCCAGCTCTTCTCCTGTCGTTTATACCCCTAACGATATAAGATATGGAGCCGTTCCTCGTAATCGATTGAGGGTGTATTGTCACGCCTGAGGCGCGACCAAACCAGACAAGAACGTCTCGATTGGTTAATTTTCTAACGACAAGCGAGTGCGCTTGCTCAATCACGAACTTTTGGTGCTATGCGAATTGACCGATCTGTAAGCTCCGAGCTTGCTGAAAGAGGGGCCCTCGCTGCCGCAGTGCTCTGGCTGCTCGCGCTGCTGCTGGTGGCGGGATCGCTAATATTTTACGTGTTCGGGCAAATCATTCCCCCGAACATGGTGGGTCTGCGTCGTAACTATTTTACGATACCGGGCCTGTTACGCGAGGGATACGAAGAGCGAGGTCTGTTGCCGGGACTTCATTTACGCATTCCCGGCATTTCCATGATTCATCTGCTGCCGCGGGATTTTCAGTTCGTCCACCTCAATGAAGATCAACTCGCCGGGGATCTCGATCTCAACCAGCTCGAGATACCTACGACCGACGGTTCCAAAGTAAAGACGGACATCACGTTGGTGGTTCGTTATTACGAAGAGCCGGAAGTAATCGCGCCGGGAGAGGAGCAAACGACTATCGCCAAGGGTGATTCGGAAGGAGTACCCTTCGTGACGTCGGTCCGACGTGCGCACGGAGGGCCGAAGCAGCTCGTAAACTCGTTCGGCGGGCAGATTCCGACCCAGCTCCGTATTTTTGCCACGAAATCGGAGGAGTTTCTGAAGCAGTCCCTCAGCACCCTTTCGACGACAGATTACTACAATCCGACGCTGCGAGAGCAGTCTGCGCTCAGTGCTTACGAAAAGATCAACTCGGATGTCGCTCCCGACGGTATCGAGCTGTGGGGGGTGCTGATACGACGGTACGTGTATTCGGAAAAGGCTATCGACGATCAGATTTTCGCCAAAAACCTGCAGGAGCAGACGGAACGATTGAACGCGGCGGAACGAGCGCTTGAAAAAGCGAGGGCCGAGACCGAAGAAACCGTGGCGCGTTGGGACGCCGAGATCAAGGATCTGCTCGTTGCAGGAGAACAGGAAAGGGAAGTCATTCTTTCCGAGGCAGAGCGATATGAGGTCGAGCAGCGTTCGGTCGGGGATCGATTGGTCGCCGAGGCGCTTGCGAAAGTCGATAAAGCCAAGAACGAAGTGTTGACGAGCACCGCCGGTGCTGAAGTTTATGTCGCGCGACAGATGACCCCACTCTTAGGAACGCTCGAAGGTGGCGTGGTCACCGATATCGATCCGTTCGATGTGGATACATGGGTGCGAAAGCTGGTTTCCACGATGAATGCTGCTACCCGTGCTGGAGGAACCTCGAATGTCCAGTAACCTTTTGCGTCTAGTTGCTCTTGCCCTATGTGTGCTCCCGCTGGGGGGGTGTGACATGGGGTTCCAGAAGATGGAGGCCGGGGAATATGGGGTGGTGTTCGTTCAGCTTCCGCGGTGGCTCGGTGGCGGTGTTCGAAACGCGGTCGTGGAGCCGGGGGAGATGGAGTTCATCCTTCCTTGGCAGCGAATGTATCGAGTCGACACGACCTATCAACTTATCAGTTGGGGTTCCGGACGAACGGCAGCAGAACAGGCGATCGACGACTCTGTGGAAACGCGGACCATTGACGGCAACGAGGTCGGTCTTGCGATCACCGTCCAATACCATGTCGACCCGACCAAGGTGCGTCACGTCGTGCAAAAGGTCGGCACCGAACCGGAGCGAATCAAGCAATTGGTCGCTGCAGTCGCCCGAGCTGATATCCGAACCCACATGAATACCTTGGCGACCCGAGACTTCTTCAGCCAAGACAAGCGGCAGAATGCTGTTGAGCAAGTGCGTCGCGCGATGCAGGCACGGTTGGAGCCGGAAGGTATCATCGTGGACTCGGTGATCTACAAGGATCACCGGTTCGAACGGTATCAAGGCCCTGGTCAGGAACCCGACCGAAGTTATCAGGAGCAGATTGACCGGACGCAGGCCGTAAACCAAGAGACGCTGCAAGAAGAGAAACGTCGCGCGGCTATCGTCCAAGCGAAAGGGAAGGAGCAGGAGGAAATTCAGGGGCAGGTCAACCGTCTCGTGGAATCGGCAAAAGGGGTGCGTCGTCAGTCGAAGAATCGGGGGGACTCATACCGGGTTCGCAAAGAGAATGAAGCGGCTCAGGTGGTGACGGCCGGGATGAACGAGGTCGAAGGGATGCGCAAGCGCATCGAAGCGCTCAGCGGTCCAGGGGGTGAGGCTCTCCTACGTCTGGAGATTGCCAATTCGCTTACCGAGAGTAAACCGCGGTTCGTCCTGATTAATTCGGCTGCCGGCGGCAACGGTGGGATCGGTATTTCGAAAATCGACCAGAACGAGCTAATCCGCCAGTCCGGGATCTTCGCAGCGACGTACGAAGGCTTGAAGGACGAAAAGGCGAAACCGGAGAGCGCCCCAGTCCCGCCGTCATCGAAGCCGCAATAAGCTTACTGCGTTCAACGGTTTTCTGGCTGCCGGTCCCGACGAGCGGCGGCCCGCGCGGTTCGACGGTAGGGGCTTGAAAGATTGTATACCATGCGCTTTAGTGGTGCCGCCTTGGTATATTGAGCTGTAATTACCGGCAAGGTGCCTTAGAGCTTATCCACGGATAAGCTCTTAACAAAACCCGTCGCAGCGTTAGCGCTTAGGTCCTTTACCGAATTTCGGTATCGGTCGTTCCCAGCAGCGAAAGTGCTTGCGGTGTAGCGGTTCGTAAGGCGGCCTGTCGGTCTAATGCCACCCCGTCGTATTGTCCTTGGTCATGCTGTGACCAACGCGATTAAGCAACAGGGATACAACTGAGTCGAGGGGTGCGCGAAATGCCTCGGCCGCGCCGCCCCCCCAACACCCGCAAAAGTAGCCATGTCAGTTTCTCAAAGAAAAAAAATCGCTCTCATCGGTGCCGGTAATATTGGTGGCAGCCTCGCCTTGCTCGCTCTCGCTAAGGAACTAGGTGATGTCGTTCTCTTCGATGTAGTTGAGGATATGCCGCAGGGTAAGGCGCTCGACCTCAGTCATGCAATTCCGGTGCTCGGCTCGTCGGCTCGGATTACGGGCACAAACAGCTACGCGGATATCAAAGACGCGGATGTTTGTATCGTCACCGCCGGTTTGGCGCGCAAGCCCGGCATGAGCCGCGACGACCTATTGGCGACGAACGCCAAGATCATGAAGGCTGTAGGTGAGGGGATTCGCGAAAATGCTCCCAACAGCTTCGTCATCGTGGTCTCCAATCCGCTCGATGCTATGGTCACGCTCTGCCAACGCGTGACGGGGTTTCCGGCGAAT
>JAGRAW010000037.1 GCA_020434415.1 Bdellovibrionales bacterium | reverse complement strand
TTGGGGACTTTCTACCGCCGTAGTCGGTGGCTCGCCTGCCGCCGGAATCGTTAGCTCCTTTCCGATACGCATGCTACGGGGATCGGAGATTTTGTTCGTCGACATTAACGCGCGTGTCGAGACGCCGAAGCGCTTGGCTATCCCGCCGAGCGTGTCACCGCTCCGTACGACGTAGGATTGAGTTTTCTCGGGAGTCTCTTGAGCTACCGCTTGCGCCGCCGAATGTTGAACGGCTGCCGCAGTCGCAAGCTCCAGTGGAGCAGCTTCGGCCTGTCCGTCCGGAATGCCGTTGGGACTCGGAATCCTAACCGTTTGACCAACCTTCAGTCGACGCGGATCACTTATCCCGTTGAGCTTCATCAGGTCCCCGGTCGAAACCTTGAAGCGCCTTGCTATCGCGCCCACCGTTTCACCCTTGCCGACGGTATGGTGAAACCCTTCGCTTCTTGGTGCCGGGCCTTGGGGGGCAGTTGCCGAGGCGACTGCAGGAGCCTGTTCGCCTTTCACGGTAATTATGGCTCGATCGGATTCTGCCGGCTTCTGGACGGCGGCAGGCTTTTCAACCGCCACATACGAGGGTAGTCGCAGTTTCTGACCGGCACGAAGGTTCCTCGCGTTCGACATTCCGTTCTCGGCAAGGATGTCATCCGCGCTGAGTCCAAAACGGCGAGCGATGCCGCCCACCGTGTCGCCCCGCGCGACGGTATACGTAGAACCTTCATCACGGCTAGTCGTCTTGGCGCGAGCGACTACCGTCGTCGCACTCACTAAAGGCACTAACTCGCTTTTTGAAACCGAGGCGATGAGCTGTGGGCCGCTACCGGCGTGCACCTTGACGACACTTCCTGCCGGAATTTGCGCTCGATTCGTGGTGACGGCCTTTTGAAAAGCCAAATTCAAGCGAGCAAGCTCCTCGTGCGTCGTATTGGACAGCCGCGCGAGATCCCGGAAGTATATCGAGCGGCCGAGCTTCACCTCGTCAAATCTCCAAGCTTGCTCGCGGCGGACCCCCGGGAAATATTTCTGCGGATTCCTGTCAACTTCGAGTGCAGCTAAGAACTCTGCATAGAAGTTCCCGGAAGCAAAGCCGAAGGCACGCCCCTTGTACTTCCGAACAATCGTCCCCAACTCCTTACTTCCGACGGCATTGACAGCGTTGAGCACTCCCTGCAAGCCGTGGTTGTAACTGGTTACGGCGAGCGGCCAACTTTCCAGGCGGCTGTAGGAATGCTTCAGGTACTTGGCCGCCGCGCGCGTCGCAATAATCGGATCTCGCCGCTCGTCAATCGAGGAGGTGATTCTCATGTACCGCCGACCCGTCGCCCGCATGAACTGCCAAATACCGGCCGCACCAACCGAACTGTAGGCTTCGTAGTCAAAACTCGATTCGACCAGCGGGAGCCGTCCCAATTCCGGCGGCAATCCCTCGGCCTCGAAAATCTGCTCAATTGCGTGCAAGTAACGACCCGAGCGTTCGATCCCTTCCTTGAATCGCTCTTTGATGCCACGCTGATATCGAATCGTCTCCGGGCTGGCAGCCTCCCGGTATTTTGCGGAACCGCGTCCAGGCACCTTGGCAAACATTTCGACGATTTTACGCTCGAAGGAATTGCGCGGACCCCCCCCGCCGCCCAAGTGTTTCAAGGCATCGCGAATGCGTTTAGTCTCCCGATCTGCCGCATTCTCTTTGACCCGCTGCAGTTTCTTCCCCGAATACTGCCGCTCATACTCGGTAAAATCCAGCACCGAGTAAATAACCCCTGGATACTCCCGGTGATGAAAAACTCTTTGGTCCTTTCCGTATCGCGTGAAGATCAAAATCCAGAAATCAAAGTGATCCTCGAGACCTTTGGGTATTCGAAATGCAGGCTTGGCGGCGCGATTGTATTGTTCCGCTTGGCCATACGCCGATTCTATTGGCGCACCAAAGAGCAAAAGCAAGGCAAGCGTACAATACGCAAGGTAAACGAAAGAACGTGCGCCGAGCGAAGTCAAAGAAACTGATTTCATAGTTGCTAGCGAAACACCGCGTTTTGCTTCTTGCCTAAATCGGAATCCGATTTGCCAGACAAGCTGTCGTATTCTTTCCGGCTCCGGCCCCTCACCTACACTGTGGCGCTAAGCCGCCACATCGATCAGGAGACGCACAAGCTGCTCCTCTACTTCTTTGGACTTCTCCTTAGGCACTCCGCCGTTGATGATAATGGCAAAGGCCAGGCGGTCGCCAGTCCTCGATTCAAGGAAACCGGCCAGGGAGGATACAGAATCAATTGTTCCCGTCTTCGCCCATACTGAATCGGCGCGACGCCGCTCCTCCCGGTACAATTGCCCGGAAGCGGCTCTAGCCGGACGAGGCGACAGCAACTTTCGCTTCTCGAGCGTACCGGTCCGGCCAAATCGACTCAGTGATGCGATGAGGTCGGGAGCGATACTGAAGTCGCGATACCCGTCAACGAGAACTTTAACCAATTGCTCAGTAGTTGTTCGGTTTCTCGAATCCAGACCGGATGCATCATAGAACTGAAAATCGGTCGGCTGGTAGCCGAGATCGAGAAGGACCTGCGCCAGACGTTCTAGCCCCAGATCCTGTCGGAAGTAGCCGAGCTTATCCTGCCCCAACGCATACAATATCTGGCCTGCTAGAAAATTGCTGCTGTAGTGGTTCAGGTCGACCAAGATCTCGCTGAGTGGTTCAGATTCGTCGAGCGCTACCAGTTTGCTGCCCGCGGGAGTTTCACCCTGCAGCACGCGACCCCGAACCTCAATGCCGCTGACCTCCAGATAATGACGGAACACTGTACCGAAGTATTCCACCGGATTTCTAACGGTGTGGTAATATTCGATAGGGGGCGCGCCGGTGCCAATGGATCCTTTGACGGTGACTCGAACTGGATCATCCGGCAGCTCATAGAGTGCCTGAAATGCTCGTCCGCGGACGGCAGGGTTAAACCCTTCGCTTGTGGGAATCTGAATCACCGAAACGTTTTGCTTCACGCCCTTCCGAGACTTCACAAGGTTGTGAAGCGTATAGGGAACTCCTGCGGTCAGCTCCGTCACCGCCGAAAGGCCCGAGCCGAGTGGCGCGATGCTGATTTGATAGCAGTTGTAGTTTAGAGCGACGGCACTCAGCGCTGCCTGGTAGGGACGAGGGCCGGTTGCAGCGGGCGGGTTCACGAACAGCCCGTTATCGACCACGATGTGTTCGACCGCCGCAATACCTCGATTCTGCAACTTCTCGGCAAGCCCGAGAAGCCGTTCGTTGACCAAACTCGGATCGCCGTAGCCTCGAATGTAGAGATTGCCGGCCGCAATCCCCTTCCCTACTCGCTTCGGTCCGTCGGGCTCCGCCGTCAGCCCGACGCTTGCGTCCAGTCTTTGGTCCGTTTCCGACGGTAGGTGATCAGCAAAAACTTCGGTCGGGAAACGGTATTCTGCACCGAGCAACCTGAGCGCCGCGACAGTAGTAACAATCTTGAGCGT
This sequence comes from Bdellovibrionales bacterium, assembly GCA_020434415.1. GTDB lineage: Bacteria > Bdellovibrionota_C > UBA2361 > SZUA-149 > SZUA-149 > JAGRAW01. Next base: position 15,194 of record JAGRAW010000037.1, on the reverse strand, counting down.
CGATGCGGGAACAACCGGCTGCCGCCCGGCATGGGCGAAGACCTCCTTCCCCGATTCCGCCTCAGCGACATATACGCTAAGCACCGCCTCCTTCCCCAACGTACCGTCGAGCGAAGCAACGTACTGTGCCAATTTGCCGGGAAGAAGCGGATCCGCATCAGCCCAAGCATCCTCAATCGCTGAGTTCAGCAGCGCAAGCGAGACCCACAGCAAGAGCCAAAGGAGGATACAGCCCCGCAACAAAGTAGGTGAATCACAGTGATAAGGCCTTGCTCTGGTATTCATTGCCTCGTCGACATCTAAGCGGACGTTGTAAGCTTGAATCACTTGTTATACCGACTGCTCGCGAATAATCCGAGCGGTTTTTGTATGCCGAGGGCAGGCATCTCTTGCGTAAGAAAAGACCTGGTGCGTATCCTCGACAACAGACAGCATAGCAATGAAGCGCGGGAACGGTATTTCTATGAACGCGGAAGCACTACGGGTCGTTTTGGTAACTGCTCCAAACCGGGAGGTCGCGACAGGGCTCGCGCATCGCTTGGTACAGGATAAGCTCGCGGCCTGCGTGAATGTCCTGCCGGGGATTCGGTCGATCTTTGCCTGGCAGGGAACGATTGAAGATGCCGAAGAGGTCCTGCTCCTCGTGAAAACCACAGCCGACCGTTGGCCCGCACTCGAAGAGACGATACTACGGGAACATCCGTATGAGGTTCCCGAGATACTTGCCTTGACGCCGAGTGCCGGACTCGATGCTTACTGCCGGTGGGTGGCCGAGGAAACAACCCAATGACCGCGGCCGGCCATAAGAGCGACCGCCGACAATTTCTGCAGCAAGCTGCCATAGTGGGCGCTGTCGCCGGGCTGGCACACGCCACTCCCGCTTCAGCCTCCGAACGTTTCCGTTGGAAAATGACGACGACCTGGCCTCCCGCCTTTCCGGTTCTTCAGGAGGCATGCGACACTTTTGCAGCAACCCTCAACACAATTACCGAGCAGCAGCTACAACTCAAAGTGTTTGCCGGTGGCGAGCTTGTGCCACCGCTTGCAACGTTCGATGTAGTCTCCAGCGGAGCCCTCGAAATGGGAGTCGGCGCTGCTTACTACTGGACAGGTAAAGTCCCGGCAGCCGGCTTCTTTTGCGCTCTCCCTTTCGGGATGAGCGGACAACAATTCCACGCCTGGCTCTATGGTGGTGGCGGAATGGAGCTGTGGCGAGAGCTCTATGCCCAATACGATTTGGTGCCGCTCATTTTCGGCAATACCGGCGTGCAAATGGCGGGCTGGTTTCGCCGAGAGATCAATGCGCTGTCCGATCTGCAGGGACTGAAAATGCGCATCCCCGGTTACGGCGGCAAGGTCATGGCGGCTTTGGGAGTCAACGTCGTGTTGCTTCCCGGTGCCGAGATCTATACCGCGCTCGAAAGAGGAACAATCGACGCCGCTGAATGGGTCAGTCCGTATCATGACGAACGCCTGGGGCTGTACCGCGCTGCTCCGTATTATTACTATCCGGGGTGGCAGGAGCCATGCGCAGCCTTGGAGCTGATCATCCACCGCCCTGCCTGGGAGCGACTCCCGCGGCGGATCCAAGCGGCAGTAGAAGGGGCAGCAGCGCAGGCACATATCTGGACGAGCAGTACTCTGGACGCCCTGAACGGCCCCGCCCTTGCTCGACTCACCAGCTCCCACGGGGCAAAGCTTCGTAAGCTGCCTGACGACGTCCTTAGTGCCCTGCGCAAAACGGCAACCGAGGTGATCGCCGAGATCGGCGGGGACGACCGCGTGAGCAAGAAGATCCGGGAATCGTACCTCGACTTCCGACAGCGTTCGGAGCAGTGGTTCGAGGTCAGCGAGCAAGCCATGGCCAAAGCACAAGCACTCGGCTGAACGGAAAGTTCCGACCTAAGGAATAGCCGCGTGCATTTCTCCGAAAATCGGACGCATACGCCTCCCAACCGCATACATCGGACTGACAGTCGGTCTCTTCACCAATGGGCGTCGTCAACGACACCCGATAAGCGATTGACATTACGGGCTCCTTCGCAAAGTATACAAAAACGTGTACCGGCTCAGCCGCTTCGCCGGAATTCGGCAGCTGCACTCCGACAGTCCTGTGACAAACAGGAGGCTGGGTGCTGTCGCTTCCGAACCGTGCGGAGCGCAGAGGTGCGGTGCCCAGCACTTCGTGCCCCGGCCATTGCCGGGCGATCCTTCCACCGGCCCATTGCTAAGCCATCGTGGATCCCGTCTCAAGGGGTAACGGGTGTACGTTCTTTACGGTAGCCATTCCACCACTTCCTTCGAGTAGACGCACTTTGCGTTCGAAGCTTCGACCTGCCTCGAAGCTTCGGAGCGCTGCAGCAAAAATGGTTTTTTGCAGACGTGGTGCTTCATGGAAAGAGTGGGATAAAGGACGTTTCGATGAACGTTAGCGAGGAAAATACTGAACTTCAACACCTGCGGTCGCGCGTGGATGACAAGGCGTTAGCCAACAGTTCGTCCGGGCGCTTTTTGCTACACATCGGCAACGAGGCTGAAGGAGCGTTCATAGACTCCGACGGCCTCGGGGCACCGGTCGGCGACTTCGTCGTCAACCAGGCGCGACACTCCGGACTGAAAAGTGAGTTTCTGGTCCACACCGTCGAGAGGGTGCTTGACCGGGTCGCCTGCCAGACCGGCAGCGATTCAAGTTCCAATGGTGCTTTGCCGTTCGTAGGTGAGTACTTCGAAGCCAGCATTGCTCGGCGAGCAGAAGTCAACCAACATCTACAGGGAGTCGATGCGAGCATGCTCGACATCGGCCTCCTTCCTCTGAACCAGGAAGAGATCAACCGAACGGTTGCGAACATCTCGGGTACAAGCCCGAGGTATACCAACATCTACACGAAACTCGGCGCTAAGCATCAGGGCGCCTTTTCGTTGAAGATCCCCGGAAGCAACCGGAAGGTGTCCGTGCCGCAAAGTCCCCTTCTCGGTGGTTGCACCTGCCAACGTTCACCGAACGTCCAGTATCACCCGAATCATATCGGGCTGGCATACGATGTAACGCTGGCACTCGCAGCTTTTGGGGCGGTGTTCTCAAACTCGCCGTTCATTGCCGGAGGAACCGGCCAGTACGGCAATCGGCCTTGGGCTTGGCAGCAAGATATGCATCGCAGCTTGCTTGGCTCCGACCGAGACGGATTCAGCTTGGGCTACGTGGAAACTCGAGACGCGAGCGCATTGCCCATCTGGATCGAGAGACTTCTTGAGGGCCCCGCACTACTCACGTTCGAGGATGTGAAAAAGGATCGATGTGAGATGGAGCCATACCCGAACTTGCAACTGCGCAAGGGGTCGGCTTGGTTACAATCCGCCTCCTTCTCTTGGTCCAACGTCAACTCCAAGTTGTGTGTGTGGGTTGAGATTCGATTCCCGGATGCACAACCGACCGAACTTGATGGACTCGCTCTCGATTTGGCACTCATCGGCGCGACGACGTTCTTTGTGAAAGGCTCCAACGGTGGGCTTTTCCCTCCCGTGGACTCCGCGGACGAACTGGCCAGTCACGCGGACGCCAAGCAGAACTACAACACGGTTCTGCGCTGGGGCATAGAGAACTCCCTGGGACGCCCGACGGAAATTACCTGGCGCGGCAAGACGCTCACGGTCGAACGGTGGGTGCTGGAACACATCATCCCCAACGCGATCGAGGGTCTCTCGCTTCTGGGAATCTCGCGTGGATTTTCGGAACGACTGCTGGGCTTGCTGGTTCGTCAGGTCAAAGAACGGAAGACCGGTTCCTACTGGGGTCTTCGGGAACTCGACCGAGTGATGAAACAGCAGCATCTCCCGGAAGGCGAGGCAATCCCGAAAGTCCTCGTCACGCTGGCGCAGCACCAACAGGACCAGTCGACTTCGCTCGACGATATCCGTGGTGTTGCGGACTTCGAGTAAGCTGTCTTGTTTTTCGCCGGGGAGCTGCGCACCGCGCACTCCCCGGCTTCTATCATGAGGTTCGACTGCAGCGCCTCCGAACATCTTTCGGCCGTTAGCGAGCGGATGCCTGCTTCGGCAACCACAACACTAGCTCGGGATACAGTATCAGTATCGTCAATACTAGCGCTTGGAGCACCACGAACGGAACAATCCCTCGGTAGATATGACCGGTATTCACTTCCGGAGGTGCCACCCCTTTCAAAAAGAAAAGTGAAAAGCCAAAGGGCGGGGTCAGAAAGCTCATTTGCAAGTTCATCGCGACCACTACCGCAAACCACAGCTTCGGGATCCCCAGTGCGCCGAGCAGCGGCGTAAGTATCGGAATAACGATGAAGACTATTTCGATAAAGTCGAGAAAGCACCCGAGCACGAACAGCAATACCATCACCACAAGGAGAAATCCGCCGGCGTCCAGTTGGAGTGATTGCACGAAAGTGGCGATCGCGTGATCACCGTTCAGCCCACGAAAGACAAGTCCGAATGCCTGCGCTCCGAACAGAATCATGAACACCATGGCGGTCAACTGCATGGTGCGCTGCATGACTTCCTGAAGCGTCGTCCGGGAAAGTCGACCGTAGAGTGCGGCAAGAATCATCGACCCGGCGGCTCCGACCGCCGCTGCTTCCGTCGGGGACGCGATACCGAAAAAAATTGAGCCCAAGACGGCGAGCACTAACGCACCCGGCGGGAGAAGCGCCTTACCAAGCCGCTGGAGAAGCTGCGTCGGCGCAAGCGTCTCAGAAGCAACGTCGGTAGCGAATCGTGCACAATAGCAGATGCTGTAGAGCGCATACGCTGCCACCAACAGCAGACCGGGAACGACCGCGGCAAGAAACAACTCTCCCACGGACACGCCCATGATATCGCCTAGCAAAATCAGCACTACGCTCGGGGGAATAATCTGGCCGAGCGTTCCGGAAGCGCAGATGAGGCCGGAAGAAAACGAAGCCGGATAACCGCGACTGAGCATCACCGGAAGGGAGATCAGTCCCATCGTCACCACACTGGCCCCCACAATTCCGGTCGAGGCAGCAAGTAACGCTCCCGAGATCACGACGGCGAGCGCCAAGCCTCCCCGCAGCCTGCCGAAGAGCAGGCTCATCGATGCAAGAAGATCCTCCGCAATCCCTGAGCGCTCGAGCATGACGCCCATGTAGACGAACAGCGGCACTGCCAGCAGAGTCACGTTCTCGATGACGCCGAAGATGCGATACGGCAGGAGTTGAAAGAAATCTACTCCCAGCCCGATTGCACCGAAGACTAACGCCACACCTCCGAGCGTAAAGGCGACCGGGAATCCTGCCATCAGAAGGACGAACAAGGTCGCGACCATCAAAAGCGCGAGCGCTTCGTCCGAGACCGTCCCGCTCATCATTGTCCTGTGTCCTTACCCCGCGCTCGCTCGAACGCTCGCCAGGCGAACGCGAGGCCTTCCAGTAACAGCAGCAGAAAACCGAGCGTGATAGCGCCCTTGATCAAGAAGCGAAAGGGTAGCCCGCCGGGGTCAACGGAACGCTCACCGAAGCGGTAGGCACGCGCAGCGAATGAGGCAGACGTCCAGATACCGACTACAGCGAACGGAATGAGAAAGAGTAGACTGCCAAGGAGATCGATGAGGCCTTGCTTAGCCGGTGCGAGTCGAGCGTAGATGATGTCGACCCGCACATGCTCATCGCGACGCAGAGTCTCCGCTACGCCTAACAGCACCACCAATCCGAATAGGTGCCATTCGGCCTCTTGCACGGCGACCGATCCGGCTCGGAACAAGTAGCGCAGCAGGACATCGACGACCGTAACAAACACGAGCACCACGGTGAGCGCCGCAGCGAGCTCTCCAAACAGCCGCACAATCCGCTCGCCACCCCGCAGTACCCTCATCGAGTAGTGGCCGGATCCCGTGGTTCGCGGAGATCGAAACTATCGTCGTTACCGGAGCGGTCCTCCCGACGTCGCTTCTTCTCGAGCCGCTCCTCATCGACCACGATATGGACATCGCCCGGACGGCCCGGCCAAGTCTCGGTCTCGAACGGTCTCGCCGGCGGAGAGACCGGCACGGGGCCTTCGGTCGACCAAACCTTGAGCGTTTGCCCGCTCGGTGTCTGCACCCTCTCGCCGGGCAGAACGCGGTCGGTTCTTTGGACGGTAGGGCTAGGCTCACTATCAGCTGCAAGACCACCGCCTGCCCCGGCGTCCCCATCAGCTCCCGCCATAGCCGGCGCTGTTCCTGCCAGCACGGCGAGTGCAGCCATCAACAGTTTCAAAAGGCGATAATTCACGGTAGTATTCTCCCTGCGTCTCTGCCGTTTCACGCTAGCAAACCATTTGCGGCATGTCCTGCTCCAGCAAAAAAAGCAGAGGCGCTCGCGGGCTGGTAGCGCAGGTAGCTTCGCGGTGGATAGCGTTGTCCCTCCGGGGAGAAACCGCCAACATTCCGATACCAATTATTCAAAGAATGAGAGTAGCGTTGATGGAGCGACAACCGAACTCCTACTTCCGTGTAGTGGTCCTTATTTCAGGCCGAGGCTCGAACCTTCGTGCCCTAGTCGAGGCGTCTCTAAGCGGTGCCGCCCCTTACAGGATCGTCGGAGTACTCTCGGATAAGGGCGATGCGGCTGGGCTGACGTTCGCCGCCGAGCACGGAATCCCGACTTCCGTCGTCCCTCGCCGTCCTAAAAGCCAGGACGCGAAGCAGTTCAACAAAGCGCTCGCGGAAGCCGCCGCGGGATTTCAACCGGATCTGATTGTTCTCGCCGGGTTCATGCGCATTCTTGGCAGCGAATTTATCGGAGCCTTCCCGAACCGAATCATCAACATCCACCCGTCTTTACTCCCCGCGTTCCCGGGACTTCACGTGCAGCAACAAGCGCTTGATGCGGGGGTCAAATTTTCCGGCGCGACCGTGCATCTGGTCGTCGAAGAAGTCGATGCGGGACCAATTCTCGCGCAAGCAGTGGTGCCGGTGCTGCCCGGTGACAACGCCGAGCTTCTGGCTGCGAGAATCCTCAGGCAGGAGCATCGACTACTTCCCGCGGTCGTCCGGCGACTCGCATGCGGCGACTTGAGGATTGAAGTAAACGAATCGGGCACGACAGTAATTACGGATAGTCAGGGAATTGCAGCGCAGTCCGAGTTCCCGAGCGCCGCGGACGCACTTCGAAGCATCGAGTGAGAAACGTTCTTTGGGATGCACCCGGTCTATCAGATTGCTGAAAAGAGTTTCTCAGCGGCTAGGCTTTGAACCTGAACTCCCATTCCGCCTCGAACTCAGCACCCGGCTCGAGCAGGAGGCAACCGTAGCGCTTCGCGTCATCGGTATCTCCTAGTTTCGTCGGCACCATCGTCTGAGGCTCCACGGCGCAGACATCTTTGTCGGCAGTGTTCCAGATCTGAAGATAGGGGCAGTTGCCGAGTCGGTCGAGCACTTCAATGGAGAGCTCCGGCCAGGCAATAGTCACTCGGTCACCCCAGTTGCCGACGCAGTGATCCCAGTCTTCCGACCATGGTCGAAGCTCCGAGTAACGCCGCCCCTCGGGCAATGGCTCTTCCGAACCTTTTGGAAGCGGCTTGTCGTCTCGCATCGGAAACCATGACGTCGCATGATGCAAGAGAGACGGCGCCCCTGTCGTCCCCGCCGGCCGCTTCAGCGCATACATGTGCGGCCCGGTCCCGAACGGCATTGAAGACCCGCCGGTAACCCGAATGAACGACTTGACGATCAACTTATCGCCGTCGACTTGGTAGCTGACTCGGGCCTGATAGGATGACGGGGAAGGATAGCGTGTTCCCAGCGAACGACTGTCAAGCTCGAGCACGGCTGATTCACTGGAGCAGGCTCCCCAAGTCCAGTCCACATTTCGATAGGTGCCGTGCATCGCATACAGCGGATCGGCATCGTGCCGCAGATCGAAACTCTCTCCCTGCCAAGGGAAGCGGCCCCCTTCAACTCGACCGACATGAGGTCCCATCACGAACAGAGCTTTTCCGGGCTGAAACACATCGCTCCACTGACCGCCGAGAAGCACTTTCAGTTCACGAAGAAATGCCCCGCTCGAATCGACAGTGCCCCGCAAGACAGGCGACTCAATATGCACCACGGCAGCAGCCATCATCGACTCTCCTCCCGTTTGTCGCTACGCATCAACAAGACCACCGCACTCGCAGCAATACCCTCGCTACGCCCAACAAATCCCAGTCGTTCGGTAGTTGTCGCTTTGATACCAATTTGTACCGGATCGACCTCGAGTAAGGCGGCAACGCGCTCGCGCATCTTCACGATATGCGGTGCGAGCTTCGGCTCCTGCGCCATGATCACACAATCGCAGTTATTCAGTTGCCATCCTTCAGCGGTCGCCTTTTCCCAGACTCGAGCGAGGAGTAGCGCACTGTCGATGTCCTTGAATGAAGCATCCGTGTCGGGGAACCACTGACCGATGTCGCCCCACGCGAGCGCCCCGAGAAGGGCATCCGTGAGGGCGTGTAGCAGCACGTCAGCATCCGAATGGCCGGCGAGACCTCGCGTGTGCGGGATGTCGCAGCCTCCGAGCATCAGTCGCCGTTGTTCGGCAAAGGCATGCACGTCGAAGCCATGACCGATACGAAGCAGAGGCATCGGACCGGGTGCCGTCACGGCAGGGAGCGCTCGGTTCGAAGTTTCAGCAAGCGCAGCAGAGCCGGATCCAAATCGGATTCGAATCCATAGAGATCGGGGCTTCGAGTGATGAAAGCGATTGCAATCACTTTCGCAACGAAGCGAAGCGTTTCCTGCCGCAGGCCGCAGGGCCCCAAGGCGAACACATCCTTCGTTCCACAGCGATCAATCGCTTTTTGCACCCGCGCCGGGCCGCCGTTGTAGGCCGCCAAAGCGAGCTGCCAGTCGTCAAACTTTTGATATAGCTCCTTCAGGTAGCGAGCCGCGGCCTCCGTCGATTTGCCGACGTCGGTGCGGTCATCCCGCCTCTTGCCCACCTGCAAACCGAAATGACGAGCGGAAGACTTCATGAACTGCCACATGCCGACCGCACCGCTGGGACTACGTGCGGTCGAAATGAATCGACTCTCGACATGAGCGACCGCCGCAAGCTCGAGCGGAACTTGGTGTCGTAGGAATACCGTCTCGATCAGCCCAAGATACCGCTCGCCCCGCGATAAGCCGTCAGTGATGAACGGGCGATGCTTCGAGGTATAGGATGAAAGCTCCCGCTGCACCTCCGGTGAATCATTCAGATCGAGTCGGGGCACCCGCGGATCAGGAGTCGGACGATGCGCGGCGCGACTGGTCGGCGAAAGAAACGTTCGCATGACGATTGGCCGCTTCGGCGCAACCACTTCCCGCTCCGCGGTGAGCATGTGGGAGCTGACGCCACAGCCTGTGGTCGTTACAAGAAGAAGCAGAAAGAAGGCTGAATACCGACGTAGCATGAATCGTTCACAATAGATGGAGTTCGATAGAGCGGCAGAACGATACACGAATCAGCCGTGAACACGAAATTCAATTAAAGGCTTGTTCGATCGGTAATTAGGCCCTAGAGTGCAGATGTCTAAGATTCTTTGCGAATCTTCCCGTTCGACCACCGCGGATGAGAAAAATCACGATGAAGTTCGTAAGTAAAACATATCGCTCAAGCATCCTTGTTCTCTGCCTGTTCAGCGCGACGGCTTGCTCCATCTTGCCGGCTCCGGAGGCCGAGACGACAGCGGAAAGCACCATGGTTTTCGACCAGACCCGCTACCTCGAGTCCGGCACGATTCTTCTAAGTCATGCCGTGCCCGAGAGAGCGAACACGGAATCGCTCGCGCAGAATGCGTTCGAGGGAGCTCCTCCGGTCGCAGGTCCCATGGGTGAGCCTACGTTATTTGCACCGCTAATCGGCTATTTTCCACCGGCGCATGCCTACCTTCCTGCTGATAACGAAACGTGGCTGGAAATCGACAAGGCGGGCAAAAAGCTCACGCTTTTCAAAGGCAAGAGTCCGATCAAGGAAATGACCGGAGAGGGAGAGATCAGCATCGGCTCGGGCGACTACTACCTGCAGCATAAGCAGAAGCAGCCTCTGTGGTACGCCCCAGACCAGTATTTCGAGCGTCGCCAACTTGCAGTCCCGGAGCCGGGCGATCGCTTGCGCTATCGGCGTGGCGCGCTTGGCAGCTACGCCCTGTATCCAACAACGACCTTCCCTATCCATTGTGGTCCTGTGTGGAGCGAGGATGTCGGCGGACTGAGAATCTCTGCCGCGGATTTGTCCTCCATCTACTACATGCTTCCGGTCGGAGCTCCCATTGTTGTGAAGTAACTGGGTTGTGAAGTAACTGGGTTGTGAAGTAACTGGGTTGTGAAGTAACTGGGTCGTGAAGTAACTGAATTGTCTCCGCCTATTCGGTAGTGGGAGTAGCCCGTAGCGGGCACCTTCCCGCTGACTGTTCTGCAACGCTCCGATTTCGCTACGCTTTTCCGACCTCTCGTAGGACCGCGCACGGGGTGCCACGCGGGCTTGCGCAGGACACTTGGGCGCTTCGCCGCTTAATGATACCTTTCGGACTCCTTACTTTATAACTTGGGAAGACGGAGCGTCCGGAGCCTACTACTCCGGGTTGTGGTACCCCGAAAGGAAATTCGCATATGGGTCGAGACGAACTAGAAGTGCTCAAAGGCGGCGTCGTAAAGCGGAAGCAGAAGCGACGCATCGGATTGTTTATCGATGCGACCGGTCTGGATCGTGCAACTCGTCGGTTAGAGCGAAAGGTAGATCTCTCTCGACTCGTTAGCGGCCTTACTTCCGGAATCAAACTCGAAGTTGCTCGTTACTACTGTCTAATTCCCTACGAAGACGATGCTCGGCAATTTGCCTTCCTCGATGCCGTCGAGCGTGCCGGGATTGAGGTCGTCACCAAGCGCCTACCGCCCAAGGGCGTAAAGCGCCAAGTCTCCATGGATGTCCACCTCGCCACCGATCTTGTCGGTTACAGCTACGGCTTCTTCGAACAGCAACAAAAGCTGGCAGAGTTGGAACAGCAGGCTGCTAACGCAGAAAACATTCCCACTCCTGACGCACCTCGCGTGCTCACGCCGAAGAAATCGGCTGAGCCTGACATGAAGCGGCTGGCGGTAATCGTCTGTCCGAGCCGCGAAATGAGCTATGCGATCTTCATGGCCAATCAGCTGGGCGTTGAAACGTCCTTAGCGGACTTCGGTCTCTACGGCGCATCGGACGGCTGGAAGGGCGTTGACAAGTGGATTGACCTCTCGACTTCGGAAACCATTTGGCGCGATTAGCAGGCGTCCTTTCGGTTCTTCCGCAGAACCGGAAACCGTAAAGCTACGACACCGGCTCCCCGCAGCGGTAACAGTACTTGGATTGGTGAGGCAGATCCGCGGTGCTACAGGCAGCGCACCTCTTTCTTGCCTCTCCATGACCGTCCTCCGGGGGCGGAGCCGACGCTCGGGACAATTCCACCGTCACAATCCCGGTCGGCACGGCGATGATGCCGTAGCCGAGAATCATCACCGCCGAGGCCAACAACTGCCCGGCCGTGGTCTGCGGCGCAATATCGCCGTAGCCCACGGTCGTCAGTGTCACTATTGACCAGTAAATGCTAATTGGGATGCTGGTAAAGCCGTTTGTCGGCCCCTCGATCAGATACATCAGCGTGCCGATGATGCAGACTACCGTCAGTACGGTGTAGACGAACACCAGGATCTTCCAGCGACTCGCGGCAAGGGCTCGATGGAGTATCTCAGCTTCGCCCAAGTACCGCGCTAATTTCAGCACCCGAAATATGCGGAGCAAACGCACCGCCCGAAGCACAATGAGATATTGGGAGCCGGGAGCTAACAAGCTGACATAGGTCGGCACCACCGCCAGTAGATCGACGAGCCCGTAGAAACTGAAGACATACCGCCGCGGCGTATGAGCTGTCAGAACGCGAAGCGCGTACTCCAGACTGAACAGCACGGTGAAGAACCACTCCAGACGCAGAAGCAACGTCCCATGGCGCGAGGCGACTGCCTGCACGCTGTCGAGCATGACCACAAGCACGCTGGCGACGATCGCTACCAGTAAGACGACGTCAAAAGCCTTTCCGGCAGGCGTGTCAGATTCATAGATGATGTGTCCCAGGCGTACCTGCCAGGGCGCACGTCGATCGTCCTTTCTCATCTGCCGGCGCCTCCCTTGTCGACTCGTACTGTAAACGGGTTGTCCGAGCGCAGCTGTGACGTTCTAGCGCGCTCCTGTTCCGACCAAGACGGCCGGCACGGTGCGAAGCAACAGCTTCAGATCCTCTCGCAGCGTCCAGTTATCGATGTATTCCAAGTCCAACCTGGTCCACTCGTCGAAATCGGGGATCTCGTTTCGACCGCTCACCTGCCAAGTGCAAGTGAGCCCCGGTCGCATGCTCAGGCGTCGACGGTGCCGACGGAGGTAGAGAGAAACCTCCTCCGGAAGCGGCGGACGAGGGCCGACGAGGCTCATGTCGCCCTTCAAGACATTGATCAGTTGGGGAAGCTCATCGATGCTGAAGCGGCGAATGAATCGTCCGATTCGGGTCACACGCGGGTCGTTCTTGAGCTTGAACACCGGCCCCTGCATTTCGTTTTGGTGACGTAGCTCCTCGAGCATGCGCTCCGCGTCATCGACCATCGAACGAAACTTGAGGAGGATGAACGTCCGTCCGTTCAGCCCGACGCGGCGCTGACGAAAAAAAACGGGTCCTGGAGTCTCCAATTTGATTAGCAACGCCACCACTAGCAGCATCGGACTCAGTACGAACAGCAGAACTCCGGAGATCGCCACGTCAAGGAGCCGCTTCACGACCAGAGCACCGCTTTCTTCCCCTGCGGGCGAGCGAGTATAGTGAATCAGCGGAATCGAGCCGAAGTAGCTGATGTCCGATTTGAATATCTCGAGACTGAAGAAATCCGCCGCCAACGTCACCCGCACGCCCTCTTCCACCGCTATTTCTGCCAACTCCCGCACTTGCGGCAGCACGCTCACGACGTCAGTGAAGAGTACTTCGTCGATGGCGAGTCGCTTCAACCCGCTTTCAAACGACTGTTCGTCGGCAACCACCCGAGCGGGCAAGTCGTAGATCTGTGAATGCTCCAGACCGTCAACCGACACGAACCCCTTTACCCGGACGCCCAATTCCGGTTGACGTGCCACTTCGAGATACACCCGTCGTGCCTGAGGACCCGTGCCGACGATAAGGATGTTGCGGAAGTTCTTCCCGCGCACCCGAAAGAAACGCAGCAACGAAAGTACAAGGACTCGCAACGAGAAGTGCGCGACACCGCACAGCATGCAGAACAGGGCGACAAAACTCCGGCTGAGATCCAGCTTCAACAGATAGAGAAACGATCCCTGACAGAGAAAGACCATACCGGATGCCAGACAAGTTATTCGCAGCAACTGCCAAGCGGTCATGAACCGCATACTGCGGTAGGCTCCGAGGATTGAGAGAAAGGCGTTGTAGAGCGGCAGCGCGAGTCCGAGCACGAGGAGATAATTCTCGATTCGGCCCAACGCCTGCAGCTCTTGTGGAAACGGCAATGCGAGATCGTTCGCGGCGGCGAAGAATGGATCTCGGAGGTAGTAGCTCAAGAAAAACGCGACGATGACGAGTAAATTATCGCCAATTCGTTCGAGCCGAGAAATAAGACGCCAGTGGGACTTGAGCATAGGATAAGATGTAACACCGGACCCGAAAATCCCGCAAGGCTGATGCAAGATTACTCGCAAATATCGTGCTTTCGCGGCTCTACCTCCCCAAGAACGAATTTGTAATGGTCACCACGCGACCATACAGTTAAAGAGGTCGAGGGCTTTTACGCAGTTTTAGCCGGAGATGGCGGGGTCGGGAGCAACCCGCCGAATTTTGAATGCACTGCAGTCGACGATTTCGTCCAATCGTCGATAGTAGGGTAGGCTCTCAGCGAAGTGCGGCTACAGCACAACGGCCTGGGTGAACGAACTGCAGTCCCCGAGCCGAGTGCGACGGGTCCAATGGTGCGGTCAATTCCGCACGCAACAGCGAAGGAAAGGTATGTCTGGTCGAATTGTGAAACTCCTCGTTCTGCTGCTGATTGCAGCAGCAGTTTCTTATGTTTTTTACCTGAACCCCGGTCCGGTGGAGGTTACCTATCGACCCGGCGTAAGCTGGCGCTTGCCTCTCGCCCTCGTGCTTATCGCGACGTTTTTCGTCGGCGTGCTGCTTACCGCCTTGTTCGCCTTCGCTATCGGTATCAAGCTCCAGTTCGCGACATGGCGGGTCAATCGCCGGGCACAACAAACCAAGGACCACCACGACCTGATTGGTGAAGCACGTGCGGAGCTTGCGCTGGGAAACTTCGGAGCGGCACGCGCTCTGTTCCAGAAGGTCATTCAGCGAGATGCGGATGATCTGGAAGCGAGGGTATTACTCGCCGAGTCCTATCGACGTGAAGGAGAAGACCGGGCGGCACTCCGCATTCTAGAAGAAGCCCGAATGGAACAGCGACAGAACCCGGAACTCCTGTTACTTGCTTCGGATCTCAACGAAAAGCTCGGAAACCCCACTGCAGCACATGATAATGCCGCCCTGGTCTACAAAGTAGCCCCTCGAAACCCGATGGTCTTGGCGCGGCTCGTGCACACCTGCGGGCAACTTGGACGCTTCGACGAAGCGGTTTCGTATCAAGAACAGTTGGTCAAGTTACTTTCCGGCGACCCGTATCAACACGCACAGGAACACCTTGCCGGGTTGAAACTGCGTCGAGCGCTCGCTGCACCGACTGAAAGCGCCGAGACGCTGCGGGCGACGCTGAACGACATCTTGAAGCAGCACCGCGATTTTGTTCCGGCACTCGCCGAACTAGCGGCAATGGAATGTGACGCGCTCCACTTCGAAGAGGCTACGAAGTTTTGGCTTCGCGCTTTTGAAGCGTCGAAGAACCCCCTCTATCTCGAACGAATCGCTTCCATGTGGATTCACGCCGACGAACCGTCGCGCGCGGTGGCGACGGTTCGCAACACCCTGCACCCTCGCGGGGCGAAGGCTCCCCTAAGCGCGGCAGGGCAGATTTTCTTTGTGAATTTGCTCCTGCATCTCGAGATGATTGACGAGGCGCGCAAAGAGTTCGAACGGCTGAAAGCCATTCCGCTCGCCGATGAGGAACTGCGTGCAGCGTTTGCCCTCGTCAAAGCCAGAATCCTGGAGCGTGAGGGCCGAGTGGATGAAGCCCT
>JAGRAW010000379.1 GCA_020434415.1 Bdellovibrionales bacterium | reverse complement strand
CGCCAGCGCCTAAGACGTCCGCTTTTCTCGCGCTCGAACAGAGAGCGGGGCGCGGACGTCATCATCGCCCGTGGTTTTCGACTCCTCTCGACGGGATATATGTAACGTATCTGTTTGAGCGACCGGAGACTGCTAGTCTGGCGGGCTTTTCGTTGGCACTTGGCTACGCCGTTTACCAGACACTGACAGAGCTGGGTGTGGAGGCCGCGTTGAAATGGCCGAATGATGTCCTTACCGCCAAGCGTCCGTTTGCGAAGCTCGCTGGGGTGCTGCTCGAATCCAGCTCCCGAGAGGGTGCCATTACGTGGGTGAGTGGGGGCATCGGATTGAACCTGGCACAGGAGCAGTTTCCTGACGGGGTTCCCGGATCGAGTGTTTTGCTGGAAACGGGTGTGACGCCCAACTATGCAACTAGCTTCGCGCTTCTGAGTCGGCGGGTGATGGAGGCGTCGCAGATCTTCTTCACCCGGGGATTCAACCCCTTTCGTGAACTTTGGTGGGCTGCGTCGATGATGGAGCAGGCGAACGTGCGGGTGGAGCAGGCGGAGGGAAGAGCGCGGCAGGCCGTCGGATTGACCGAGCAGGGAGGGCTGGTGGTGCGTTCGGAGGACGGAGCCGAGCAAGTCGTGTATTCAGGGGAAGTTATACTTGAGCAAAAGGATCTGAGCTGATGCTGTTAGCAATCGATATTGGAAATACCCACGTCGTGTTGGGGCTCTACCGTGACCAGGATTTGCTGGGCCATTGGCGTATGCAGAGTGACGCCAAGCGGACCGAAGACGAATACGCGATGCAAGTCTTGAATCTACTGGGTCGATTCGGCCATGCACCTGAAGCTATCGACACGGTCATTATCAGCTGTGTAGTTCCGGCGCTGGGCGGCGTGTTTGACCGACTTGCGCAGAAATATTTTTCCGTTCGGCCGCTTGTGGTCGGTCCGGGTTTGAAGACCCGGATGGAGATCGCTTTCGATGACCCTCGGGCTGTCGGTGCCGATCGAGTGGTGAACGCTGTGGCTGCCAGAGAGCTTTATGGTGCTCCTGTGCTGGTGGTCGACTTCGGCACGGCGACGACATTTGATGTGATCAACTCCAGCGGTGTGTACGAAGGTGGAGTGATTGCACCAGGAGTGATGATTGCGGCTCAAGCGTTGTTCGAGAAAGCTGCATTGCTGCCAAACATCGAGCTTGGTCGTCCGTCGCGGGTAATTGGAAAGAATACGCGAGAATCCATGCTATCAGGCGTTTTTCTCGGGTATGTCTGCTTGGTCGACGGGTTGATCGAACGGATTCGGAGTGAGCTTGGCTACAGCGCGAAGGTTGTCGCGACCGGAGGACTTGCAAAGAGCGTCGCTCAAGAATCAAAGTATATCGAAGAAGTTGCGCCGGAGCTCACGCTGACAGGACTGCAGCTTATTGCATCCTTCAACGGGTAAGTATGCACGACGACGAAAGCATCGAGCGGCTGTTCAGTCTCGCGGTCGAGCAGGTTGACAGTGAGGATATCAGAGCACAGTTACTGGCGATTCAAGAGGGTACGGACGCTATAGAGCTTGCTCAAGAGTTAACCGATGACAGCTCGGCGGATGAAGCAAATGTTGCCGCGCTTATCCGCGAATTGAACTTCGCCGGAAAGGTAAAGCTGGCGCTCAAAGGGAACCTTGCTGCCCGGACGGTGTTACTCAAGGAAAGCAACAAGCAAATCCAGCTTTTTGTCTTATCTAACCCTCGGTTGACCGATGGAGAGGTGACTGAGATCGCGAGGAACACCAATGTCGACGAAGCAGTGCTACGGGCTGTAGCGAAGGACTCTCAGTGGATGAAGAGCTACGCGGTCAAATATAACCTGGTCAGCAATCCGAAGACGCCGATCGACGTATCCTTGCAATGGCTGAAGTTTATTAAAGACAAAGATTTGCGGTTATTGTCGCGTTCCAAGGGCGTGCCGCAGGTTGTCGCGACCCATTGCCGCAAGTTGCTCGAAAAGCGCTCGGGCGGGTAGGAAGCGTGCGGTGTTTTCCCTTCATCCAGGGGATACTGCGGCGCGAAAGGTAATCTAAGCAGTGACCCGTTGTTGAAAAACGATCCCCCTATTTTTTTCTCCTTTTTGCCCCCTTTCGCATCCTAAGTCTGTAGTACACTTGGAAGATCTGACAGGTCCCACCGCTGCCGCGGTGGGCTTCAAACGGGCGTGGGCGTTCATTTGCATTTGTTCACTGTAGGCGCGTCGATTGCAATTGTGCTGGGGCTCTTGCCGCTGCTGTTTTCCTTTGTCTTCGATACGCCGAACCGGATTGAAGTGCTGGCACAGTTTTCGACCGTCGCCTGGTTCATCATCGCCTTCCTGCTGATGCGCCATCGCAGCATGCTGAAGACCATTCAACAAGCCGCAGGCAGCATCGGCCTCAGTGGTGTCAGCGGTGGGCTTACCGAGATCGTGGAAACGTTTGCGAATGAGTCCACGCGGTACCATCGCGCCCAGTATGCCTTGCGCGTTGCACGACAAGTGCCGACCGCAAATCTTAGTGAAAACGTATGGCGGATTGCTGAGCTTGCCTACGAGGAATTGGCTGCTGCTGCGGTTGAGCTGTCTCTGTTCGACGAGGAGTCAGGGCATTGGACGCAGGGGGTGCTAATCGGCCATCCACGTTCCTATCAGACGCAGTCGATGCTCGACGGGGAGCTAGAACCGGCAATTCTCAAAGGCGGACCGATACAGCCGGCGGAAAATCTCATCGTCGCGCCTGTGCAGTTTGCTGGAACGATGTTCGGCGCGCTGCGAGTTGAGCTGGCACCGCAATGCAGCTTTTCGGAGAGCGATCGTCAGGTGCTCCAACTGTTGGCATCCCAGGGCGGTATCTTGTTGGTCGATGCGCGATTTACCGAGGAAGTGCTTCGAATGCGTCGGCTGAGCGAGGAGACCTCGCGTGCGAAGACCGGGTTTCTGGCAAATCTCAGCCACGAAATTAGGGGCCCTCTGGCGATTATCCTCAACGGCGTCGAGCTTTCGCTTGAAGGATTAGCGGGAGACGTCACCGACGCACAAAAAGAGATTCTCTGCATGATTAAGGAGAGCGGCGACCACCTGCTTGACCTAGTGAATGACGTACTGGATTTCGCCAAAGTAGAAGCCGGGAAGATTACCACGACGCCGGTCGATATTCCGGTGGCGGAGCTGCTTGATGATATTTGTTCAGTCGTGAGAACTCAAGCATTGGCCAAGGAGCATAAGCTGATCCTCGAGCCGGCCGACCGCGTGCTTGGAGCGGTCTGTGACAAACGGCACGCCCGTCAAATGCTGATCAACTTCTTAACCAATGCGATCAAATATACGCCCGAGGGTGGTAGCATTACGGTCGCTGCTCAGCGGTATCACGATAATCAGGTGAAAATCTCTGTTTCGGACACCGGCATCGGGATACCGGACGACCAGCGCGCAAAGGTGTTTGGCGCCTTCGAACGGGTCGACCATGCCTACGCGATGTCCCAGGGGGGCACCGGTCTCGGGATGCCGCTTACTCGGCGCCTTGCGGAAGTCAATGGCGGCTCGGTCGGCTTCGACTCGACTGTAGGCAAGGGGTCGACATTTTGGGTCGCGCTGCCGGCGACGGAAATTCAACCGACGGAGGATGCGGCAGCCGATAGCGAAGACGGTCAATTCCGACCGCAGGGCCACAACGAGCTTATTCTGCTCGTAGACAACGCGACAGCAACGCGGAGCATGCTCGAGACCTACCTCACCGAACAGGGCTTTGTCGTTATCTGCTGCTCATCGGCAGCCGACGCCCTTCGACAACTCCGCGAGCGGAATCCCGCCCTCGTAATCATCGAAAACGACATGCCGGATCTCTCCGGAGAAGAAATGGTCGCAGCAATACGCTCGAGTCCCTACGCAGCAAGCATCCCCCTAATCCTCCTCAGCGCACGAGCCTTCGTCTTCGACATCGAACGCTTCCTGAAACTCGGCGTCGACCGTTGCCTCTCAAAGCCCGTCTCGTTAGGCGACCTAGCCATAACCGCCCGCCGCCTAATCGACGAAAAGCGAAACCTCGACGCTCCCCCACGCCGCTAGCCTCCTCTGCTCCTCTTCTCCTCTTCTTCCCGGGAACCGGGTTCCTGGATTTACCCGCGCACCTCCGCCGCCGGCGTCTGACCTCGATCGCCTCCCAGCCGGAG
>JAGRAW010000378.1 GCA_020434415.1 Bdellovibrionales bacterium | reverse complement strand
ACCTTGATGGACTTCGACTGTTGCGTGACCGCGGGCCCTCTTCAATCGCGATCGCCGCCGGCGAATACGGTTATGAAGCAACCTACTTCCGGCGCATGCTGACGAAAGGCGCAGTCGACGTTCTGCAAGCCGACGCGACCCGTTGCTGCGGGATCACAGGCTTTCTCCATGTAGAAGCGCTCTGCCGGGCCGAGTGTCTGCCGCTTTCGGCTCATACTGCACCGGCGCTTCATGCGCATCTTGGGTGCGCGCTTTCATGGGTGTGTCATGTCGAGTATTTTCACGATCACGTTAGGGCTGAGTCTCTGCTGTTTCGCAATCTTCCGAAGCTCGTCGATGGCTCATTGCTACCGGATCGTGGTCTACCCGGACATGGCATCAAACTCCGCGAGGATGAGGCTGTCGCTGCATTCGAGGTGTTTTCACAAGAAGTACGGTGAGCCTTCATCACGGGGCGGTACCCGCAATTTCCTCATCTTCGAGTTCACTACATGCCAATCGCGTTCTCTCTCAGACGGGAAGATGAATAACGTCATGTTCCGTCCGTCGAACGACGGCATGCAGTGTTCTTGGAGTATGAGGTTTTTTCACAATGGGACGACACCACAATCCGCACGAATCTTCTGAATTTAAGCGTCACTTCGAGAGCAAGATTCCCGAGCGGAAGCTGTTGCTCGCTGTACTGAAGCGAGCGGTACTGGATTTTCTCTCCGCTGACCAGAGTACACGGGCGGAAGCATCTGACTGGATTTTTCGCGACGATGGAAAACAGCAATTCACGATTTCCTGGATCTGTGAGCAGCTCGAGTTGGATCGGGACCAGCTCCTTAAGCAGATCAAGCAGCTAAGTGCTGACCGGCAGCGGGCCGGTCTAACGCTGAGCGCTGAGCTTCGACATCTGAACTGACGCGCAAATCGCTGTGGTTACGGGCGTGCTTCCGTCCCGTGTCGCTTGCGTGAATCGGCGGCAGTAGGACGCTCCTGCATAAAGTGTCGCTTTACCTCTTTGTTGAACGCGGGAATGTCGTTTGGGTTGCGGCTTGTCACCAGGTTGCCGTCAACGACGACACTTTCGTCTACCCATTCTGCTCCCGCATTCTCCAGATCAACCCGGATCGCTGCATATGACGTGAGTCGTCGACCGGCAACCGCTTCGGCTTGGATCAGCAGTTGCGGTCCATGGCAAATGGCGGCAATAGGCTTGCTTGCTGCATCGAACTGTCGCACGAAGTCAACAGCTCGTTCGTCTTGGCGCAGTGTGTCCGGATTAAGGGTGCCGCCAGGCAGAAGCAGTGCATCGAACTGACCGGCGTCGGCTTCGCCAAGTACTTGATCTACACGCACCTCCTCACCCCAATCGCCGTCACTCCACCCTCGAATTGTGCCCCCGCGCGGTGAGACGACCACCGTCGTGCACCCTGCCTCATCAAGCGCTCGCTTCGGTTCTTGCAGCTCCGACTGTTCAAAGCCATCGGTTGCCAGTATAGCGACGCGCAATTGATCTACACTACTCATTGAACTTCCTCGTCTGGTTGTTGCTGTAGGGGTGATGATCGTGAAGCGACGATAACCGACTGTGGCAGTCCTAGGTATGAGACACATCAGCCTACAGTGCATTTGCTGATTACTACGGAGCTTGGCAGAATCGTGTTCTGCAGCAACGAAATCACGGGGAATGCATGCGAAGATGGTTAAAATGGCTGGGGCTAATCCTTCTGCTTCTGACGCTCGCCGTTCCTGCTCTCGGCTACGTCGCCCTTACGTCGAACCGGTTTTGGCAGTCGCAGGTAATCGCCCGAGTTGACGACAGTCCCAGCATGGATCTCTCGGTGGGGTCGGTCGCAGCTGACCCCTTTCAAGGGCTCGTGGCACAAGAAGTACGATTTGAGCGTCCGGGATTGCGGGTCGAGGCGCAGCAGCTTCGAGTTGAGTATGCTGTCGATGAGCTCTTGGAGCGACGCGTCAGAATCACCAGACTGCAATTGGTGGACGGAACGGTGTGGGTTGATACCACTGTTGCGCAACCCTCTAGCGCGGAAGATGAACGCGCGGCAAAAGATGACGATAGCGCCCCGTGGCACGTTCGAATCGAGCAAATACTGCTCAAAGGATTTGACGGGCAGGTGTTTGTAGCTATCGAGGGTGAGCGACGGCAGATCCTCGGGTTCGAACATGTGACTGCGACTGCCAATCAAGTAGCCGCTGGAGAGGCATTCGAAGTGAACCTGCACGGAGCGGTGGATGCTGAATTCAGTGACGGAAAGTTGGCTGCGGAGAAGCTTGAAGCTCGGGCAACCGGACGCTTTGACGAAAGCTTTGCCGTTCCTGCCGCCGAGATTGCTTTAGCGGCTGAAGGTGCGACAGGCAAGTTCGGCCAATATGTGTTGGACGGTCATGAGTTGAAGCTCAGTGGAGCGCTCGAGCGTCGTGATACCGGGTATGTGCTAACCGCCCTGCAGTTTGCTGAACGCGATAGAGGCGCGAAGGAGTCACTTTTTGCACTAGCTGGAGCACTAGCACTCGCTCCTCAGCCGAGCGGCTCATTTCAACTCTCCGCGAGGCCGCTACAGCTTGCCCTGCTTAAAACTCTGCCGAACTTCACGGTAGCCCCTTCTAGCGGCGAAATGCGCGCGGAGATTGAAATCACGCTCCAGCCTCAGGAGGCGCGCTATCGGCTTGTCGGACCGGTCTCCTTCGACCATGTCCAGTTTGCCGAGGTCGATGTTGCCCCCCTTTCAGGCAAGCTCGACATTCGAGCATCGACGGAAGGTAGCGCGGTGCAGATTGAAAAGGCAGCAGTGCAGCTGTCAGAAGCCGAGAACGTCCTGTTGGAGGGTTCGGCGAATGGCTCGCTTGGCTTGCCGCATGCGAAGGAGCAAACAGGGCTGACTGTAACCACTGCAGTTGCTGATGTCCCACGACTCCAGGCGATCGTTGCGGCTTTGCAGGATATGATGAACGAGGGCACCGTCGGAAAGGACGCTTCCGCTGAAGACGGTCAACCCTCTAGCTCGCCTGCCGATGAGCCTGTCCTGTCGGCAGGTCACTCAGCTCGAGAGCTGCCATTTGCGGCAGGTGTCGTGCATCTCGACCTGCGTCGCGTCATTCTAGAGCCGGTGGTGTTGCGACGAGTCTCAGGTAGCATCGACTTCCAACGCTCCAAGCTGGCGACCTCCGGCATCGAGGTTCAGACCCCGGATGCTCGAGCAGTCATCCGCGGCTCGCTTGACGAGCTTTCCTCCGATGCCCCTCACTACACGGCGCAGGGAGAGATTTCCGGTTACTCCTTGGCCCGTCTGGGCGAGCAGTTTCATCTCGAGGCCGCCCCCCGCGGAACTGTCACTCAACTAGCCTTTGAAACAGAGGGTAGGGGATTTTCTGCCGACGCGTTCAGAGACACCTTCCAGGGGAGCTTCCGCATTCAGATTGAAAACCCCGTAATCCCGCATGGCCTACAAGACCAAGTGCCATTTAATCTTATCTTGTTGCCGATAGAAGTGGTGGGAAAGGTGGGGCTGTTGACCCAACAGTCGGTTCTGCCACCGGTGCTGAATCAAGCGACGAAATTCGTGTTTGGCAGCCTGTCCGAGGGGAGCACTGCATTGTCTTTTGCGGAAGCTTCCGGAGAACTCAAGATTGACCGCGGCACATATCGCATTGACAATGTTCACTTTCGGTCGGTCTCGCTTCCTGACGTGCTGTTCGACGGAGTAATCGAGTCAGATAACGACATCGAGTTAATGGCGGCTTTAGAGTATGCCGGGGTGAAACTTCCCCTTCCGATTACCGGAACGCTTTCAACGCCTATTCCGGATGTGGTGCGCTTTAGCACGGCGCTGAGTCGTGAAGTCGGCCTGAGCGTCCTCAACGTCCCGGAGCATGTGTTGAAGAAGGTGGCAGACTACTCGCCGGGAGCGGTGCTGGACGTAGCAAAATCCTTTCTACCGAATGTAAGTATTCCCGGACTAGGGGATGGTGACCAGAGACCGGCAACACCTCTGGTTATTGCACCGCCTACAGCACCACAAGTATTTTCGGTCAGTCGGCGGGAAGCGCAATGACTACACTGGTACACCTGTCGAAGCGAAGCTTCCGGTCCCGGTGCTAGTGGATCGCATTCGAAACCTGCACCGATGGACTCTCCTGCACTCCAAACGCATGTGCGAGCGAGGTCGCGC
>JAGRAW010000377.1 GCA_020434415.1 Bdellovibrionales bacterium | reverse complement strand
CAGCTTCTGTCCGTTTTTGAAAGCTTTCTCATCATACGCCGTGTCGAAGCCGAGGGGCGCAAGGGCGGCCCAATAGCGAACTCCGTCAGCCGAGTACTGTTCAATCGAGTGCTGCGGGGTGACCACGTTGCCCTTGGACTTGCTCATCTTCTTGCGGTCGGGGTCCAAAATACAACCGCTGATTACGACGTTTCGTCAAGAAATCTCCCGCTCATGCATCCAGGCTTTTGCAATGGTGTAGAATGCCCAGGTTCGTATTATTTCGTGAGACTGGGGTCTCATGTCCATCGGAAACAGCTTGCGGTGCCGCTGCTCGTCGATGCCCCATTTGCTGACAATTTGCGGCGTCAACGACGAGGTCGCCCATGTGTCCATGATATCCGGATCACCGGCAAAGCCCCCCGGCTCGCCTCTCTGCTCGGCCTGATATCCCGGAGGCGCCTCACTTAGAGGATCTACCGGGAGGCGTGCAGGATCGGCGAATATCGGTTCATCGAAGAGTACTTCGCCTGCGGTCGATATCGGATACCAGACCGGAAACGGTACGCCGAAGAAACGCTGTCGGCTGATACACCAATCATAGTTCAAACCTTCGACCCAGTTGCTATACCGAGCTTGCATATGCGGCGGATGCCACTGGATCTTTTCGCCCTGAGCGAGCAGCTCCTGTTTATGGTCTAGAAGTCGAATGAACCACTGCCGAGTGGTGACGAACTCGACCGGAAGATCGCCCTTTTCGTAGAACTTCACCGGATGCTCGATGGGCTTCAGTGCTCCGACAAGAGCAGCCCCTTGGCCGTCGACTGCCGACCCCTCCTCGGCAAGCAGCTCAGCGACCCGCTTGCGGACCTGCTTGACCGTTTTTCCGACCAGTTCGTCATATGCTGCTTTCGCTTTCTCCGGCGCAACGGAAACAAACGGCTCTTCGGTAAAGTCCACGGGGTCAAAGCGACCTGCCCGATTGATAACTTGCTTGATTGGAAGTCCCGAGGAACGCCACCACTCCACGTCAGCGGCATCGCCGAACGTGCTCACCATCATGATCCCGGAGCCTTTCTCCGGGTCGGCGTGCGTTGAAGGCAGGATCGGCACTCGAGCATGAAACAACGGCGTAATGGCCGACTTTCCAAACAACGGCTGATAGCGCTCGTCGTCAGGATGAGCGACGACAGCGATCACCGAGACAATCAGCTCCGGCCGGGTGGTCGAGATCACGAAGGAGCCGCCGCCGTCGATGCCGAAACGGACGTCGTGATAGGCGCCGGGCTGAGGCCGGTCCTCGATGTCGGCTTGGGCTAGCGCGGTTTGAAACGTGACATCCCACATCGTCGGAGATTCGACGCTGTAGACCAGCCCTTTCGCGATCAAATCCAAGAATGATCGCTGAGAGGTCGCTCGGCAATGCTCGTCAATGGTGGCGTATTGCTGCTGCCATTCGACACTCAACCCGAGGTGTCGCCACAAGCTTTCAAATGCCTTCTCGTCCTCCGAAGTGACGAGGGTGCAGGCTTCGATAAAATTTCGGCGGGAAATTGCTTCCGGATGTTTGCGTTCGGCACCATCTGGAGCGGGCTGCCACGCCGGGTCGTAGGGAAGCTCCGGAGAACAGGTGATCCCGAATTTGTTCTGCACGCGGCGCTCCGTGGGCAGGCCGTTATCGTCCCACCCCATGGGATACATGATATTCTTGCCGCGCATCCGTTGATAACGGACGATCAAATCCGTGTGGGTGTAGCTAAAGACGTGGCCCACGTGCAAAGAGCCCGAGACGGTCGGCGGCGGTGTGTCGACGACGAAGGTTTCGTCCCGAGACTGAGAAGCATCCCAGCGATAGCTTTTCGCGTTTTCCCAATACTCGGCCCAACGAGCTTCGACGTCTTGATGCTGATACTTTTTGGGGAGCTCTTGCATTTCCTTCTGTGGAGACACTCCGGTCTCGCAATCTGTTACGGGGAATCCTTGACCTCCCCAAGTTCTTAACTGCCGCTCATTCGGCGGACGAGCCTGCGGGTCCTGGTCGTGAGGGGCTTAAGTCCCGTCGCCAGTATCTGCAATCCCGCGCGTATTTCCTTCAAACCCGCACGTATTCAATTGCAACAAATGCTCAATCGCAGCAAATGTCCAATTGCAGCAACTACGCGGCGTGTGCGATCGTCTTGTCGGGTAGGGACAAACCGTCAAAGAGTAAGCGGGTTTTGAAGTTGTCCAAACTACGAAAAAGCAATCCTGCCCTGGTTCAAAGATGGATTGAATTACTCCTACTACATAACCACGATGTCTCCCAGTGCTCCAACCCCTTCTCGGAATCCAGTGACCTCGGAATCTGCTCTGTTGTCTATTCTTGACACTTTGGAGGTCCCTGCGGTGGTCTTGGGCGAGGACGGAGGGGCCTTATTGCTCAGCAGCCAAGGGGCTGCGACCTTGGAGATTCGCGACCGGACGGTCTTGGGACCCTACACGGAGCTACTCCAGCCGTTGGCGGATATTGCGGCCTCCCGCCGCGGAGATGCAACTCGACGTTCCGCGAGTCTCGCCCGTGGGGCTGCCGCTTCGACCAGAATTCGAGAGCTGGAGTTGACCACAGCTTCCGGTCGGGCCTTTCCGGCGCTCGCCTACAGCCGTCTCTTGCGGCTCGACGATCAGGAGCCGGCGGTTTGCATCTTCCACGATCTAGGCATGCTCGAGCCATTCTTTCGCTCCATAGAGTCCAGTCGTCGTAGCCGGACCGTTGCTCTGATGGTGGCCAGCTATCTTGGTCGTAGTATCGTTTTTGACCCCCGGGCGAAGGGCGTCGCGCGCGAATACCATGAAGCTGAACGGGCGTTTTTTGCAACCGTATCCGGGCAATCCGAAGACTGGATTCAGGCCGACCTTCAACGAGCGCTCACTACGGCCGTAGAGATTGTCGATCCGCTGATTCCCGCCTCGGCGAAGATTCGGGTCGAAGCGAAGAGTTCCGCGCTGCTCGGTATCAGCAAGCCCAGTTTTCTCAGGCTGGTCGGACACCTGTTAATGGAAGCGACTGATTTCGCAGGTCCCTTCGGGTCCGTCTCCGTTCGGAGCGGTTTGAAGCCGGGCGGAGCCGCAAATAGCGCTGAACTGCTCCTGTTCGCCGAGCGTCGGCTCGAGATTCCGCTGCAAGCGGCGCCCCTGGAGCTGTATTTGTATCGCCGCTACATGCCGCTTCATTACAAGGTTTCGGTTAGTGACGGAGAAGCGGAAGGAGATACATTTCCCGAACTGCGCTTCGGGCACCAGTCGAGCGTTTCCCCGGACATCCTCTCGGAGAATTTGCAAGTGGCATCGCATATCGCAACGGCGTGTGGGGTCGAATTCCAGGTCAAACGTCCAAAATCCGATTTACTGGTGATTGCGGCCGCCCTACCCCTGCTTGAGTCCTGACCGGTTGATTTCTGGCCGGTCGATTTCTGGCCGGGCTTGAAACGCTAGCTCATCACAAGAAAGAAGTAGGCGAGAAAACCGACAATCAAACAGAAAACGAACACGCCGAATACAATCAGGACGCTTTCCGAGACCTGCGACCCACCGGCGGCATCGGCTTCAGCAACTGCACGGTTGAAGCGCTGTGAGGTGCTCATTTCATAGCCCGCGCCGCCGGCAAACTTGGCCGAGCGCACCGCGATGGTTGAAGTGACTTCGTCTTGTCCGGGCTCGGTACCGAAGACAAATCGCTTCCCTTCAAGGCTTCGACGCCTTGCAGCTTCCGACTCCCATTCTTCAGTCTCCAAATCTTGCCTTCGCAGATGTTCGGGGGCGTGGGGGCGATCGTACGCATGTGCGCCGCCGTATTCCGGGCTGGTCCCTGCACCCGCTCGCGCGACCTTTGCCTGCACGGGTGCCCTGGTAGACGGATCGCTAACAACTATTTGAAACGGTCCGACAGTTATCTCGTCCCGGTCGGAAAGCATGGTAACGCCGGTGCTGGCAGTGCCGTTAACAACTACCCGAAACTCACTGACGCCGGTGGAGAGCTCCAAACGCTGCCCGTTGAACGTAACGAGCATCTGGGTCTCATGTGAGGGGGCGCCCGGTATGACGACCTGACCTCGCTGCCCGCCCACCGCGAAACGGTGCTCCGGTGATTCGAATTGGTAGCTTTTTTCGAAGCGATCGCCTTGGAACACCAGAACCTTCGGTGTTTGCTCTCCGCTTTCCACAGGTT
>JAGRAW010000376.1 GCA_020434415.1 Bdellovibrionales bacterium | reverse complement strand
TGGTTTCGTTCTCACGCCAGGCACACGAACCGCGCTTGCCGGCATATCGCCGGTCATTGCTGGTTCCAATGAAGGTTCGTGCAAGTGCTCACTTACCGGGACTGCGCTGTCTCCGGCCAACGCCTCCTGTCTGCCGAAATGGACCGTACCACTCCACTTCAAACCGCTCCCCGCAGTCGCTCCGGTTGCAGCGCCCGCTCGCGAGAGCGTCGCGCTGAGGTTGTCCTGGGGCGCCAGTGCGCTGACATTCCTCACGTCAGTCACCGTGCTCTCACCAATGGGACCGGACCCAAGAGATGCCAGCTCCGCCTGCGGCGCGTTCAAAAGACCCCGCTCTGCTGCGCGCCGATGCACTAGAAACAACGTCACGATACAGATGAATGCGACTATCAAGCATCGAACCGCCGGAGACAGTAAATAGGCCGTTGCCTGGGCATCGAGCGCACGAATCTTGGCAGCGGTTCGAAAGTCGATTTTCGGACTTCGGTCTTCAATCGTACGCACCATTTCCTGTGCATCCGGAAAGCGGTCCCCCGCGCGATGCCGAAGGCTTTGCTCCAGGATCGGCCCTAGCCAAGCATTGCCCACATGCTCGCCCTGAAAGGCTGTCGTGCTGTAGGTTCGAACATGTTCGAAAAGCTGGCGATCGGAAAGGGAAGTCGGCGGGCAGCGACTTCCTACCAGCCGATACAGCAACGCTCCTAGCGCGTAGACGTCGGCGGCCTTACTCGCGGGCTGCCCATCTCGTTGCTCCGGCGCCTGACAGGTCATGGCAGATTCCGACGGCTTGAGCGCCACATAGCTTTCAAGCATCGGAAGGGAAGGAAACAGCGCGATCAACAACAGCTCGCCGCTAGTAACAAGAAACGACTCGTCGCAAAGGGTGCCTAACGCGAGCCCCGCGTTATGAACGGCTGCAATACGGTCTGCCATCTGGTGCAGAAGACGGGGAAGCATCCGTGGCGTAACGCCGCTTCGCGCAAGCGTCGCACCCTTCACTCGTTCAGCGGCATAAAATGCAGTTCCGTTTCGATCGACTCCGTACGCAATCATTCGCGGCATCTGGACGGCAGAACGTTGCAGCTGCATCAAGTGGCCAATGATCTGAGCTGCCTCCTGAGACACCGGTTGCACGGGAAAGCGCAACATCCAGAGCGCGACGTTGCAGTTCTCAACCCTGTCATAGGCTTCAAAGGCATGGGCATTTCGAACCTGATAAAGCGGTCGTGAGATGTCGAACCGATCCCGCACACTCCCGACCTGGAGCGGCTGTAACGGCGCCGGGGGTGCGCCGGGTTTCGCACCGGAAAAGAATGTATCCAGCCTCATCGGCACCTGCCGGAAAGAAATGCTATGGTTGCTTGAGAAACGACGCCTTACGCCCTCTCAGGTCCTATCCGGGGGCGACACTACTTGAGATGAGGGGAATTGGTAGGTGATTCGGAAGGAGTGAGGTTAAACCGACGCAGTGCCACGCTTTTATTGGAGCCTTAAATCCTGGAATCGGCAGGACACGTGTCCTGGCCGGAGTGGGCGAACGATAAAGCGCTGCAAACTAACTGGCGCCTCGTTCGAGCACCCTCATTTCGACCCTGGCTACCCCATCACCAAGAATCCCCAATGCTTTTGCAGCAGCTCCGGACAGATCTAACGCACGTCCGGTTACAAAGGGTCCACGGTCATTTATCCGCACGGTAACCTGCTTACCATTGTCGGGATTGCGGACGGCCACCCTTGAATTGAATGGGAGGGTGCGATGGGCCGCCGTCAGAGCACTTGGACTAAACCGTTCGCCGTTTGCGGTTTTGCGTCCTGCAAAGTCATTGCTGTAAAACGAAGCTCGGACCGATTTCCATGGGAGACGATCACCATGCCGATCGACACCGCCGTTTGCGCCTTGTGGCGCTACGGCAGTACCGCTAGCGTGCATAGTCGCGCTATCCTTTGTCGCCTTTTCGGAGCCGTAAATAGTCGTACAACCGTAAAGTGCGCCACCGAGCAGGCAAATAGCGACAGCCTGACGGATGACCTTCTGATGGCGGCGAATTTGAGAGCTGAATACCAGTTTCATATCGTTAGATTAACAAGTATCAGTAGCATGCCTGACAGCCCCGGCGAATTGCGCTGACGGATATCACATCGAGCTCGCATTTTGGCGCGCCGGCGCGCCAAAAACAACAATGCCCAGCGACTACCGAAACGCCTGATAAGAAAGCTAATCAAACAAAAAGGACGGGTGGGGAGGCAATGCTGCCATCTGGCAGCAAGCTGTGGCCGCCGCCCCACTGGTTCATTGTGAATGCGGCCTACCACGATAGGAATAGATGAACCAACCTACCCAGTTTTGCACCGTGTCTCTGCGCGCGATGCTTGGCTACTCGTTGCAAAGCACGTTGATGACCTCCTTTTACCGCTCCATTGACCGGCTCTCTGCGGTGAGCTATCGCGGGCTTTCCCTCGGGATGACCATGGCACCGTTGCTCTTGTTCGTACCTGGCGAGCAGTTCAGTGCATTTCCCTCGGTCTTGGGTCTCGTTCTTCTGGCGTCACTCGCTGCGGCGCTCGGAAACTGGGCTGCAGCGAGCGCCTTTAGCTACCTTCCCGTCGGTGTCGCAAGCGCCCTCTCGATGAGCTTCGCTACCTTGTTTGTGGTCCTGCTGGGAGCCGTTCTCTTCGACGAGCATTTATCGTCCCCCCAGCTCCTGCTTATTGCCGCGCTTCTGGTCGGCGTAATCGCACTCGGCTGCTCCAAAACCACCGGCCGACGGCCCGAAGAGTTCAACCTTCCGCGGGGCTTCGGTAGTTGCCTACTCTTTGGGGTCTTTCTCGGCACCGGCTACACCATAATCGGTGCGGCCTCACGGCAAAGCCACCCGTTCCTGGTTGGCTACACATGGGAGTTTACCATCGGCCTCGTTGCCCTGGCTCTTTCCGGATGGCGTCGAGGCTTTCGCGCACCGCTACAGTGGATTTCATTTCGTAGATTCGGGATACTTGCGCTCTACAGCGCACCGACGGTGCTGGGCACAGGCGCCTATGCATTGGCAATGACCCTAGGGCCGATAGGAATTGCTACGGCGATTATCGGAACGATGATGGTGAGTAATACGGTACTCGCCATGTTTCTCTTTGGCGAACGACCCACTCGACGGCAATGGGCGATATTGCTCGCGGTATGTTTGTGCGTTGGGATGCTTCGGTATGTCTCGGCCGCAAGCTAAAGCGGATTGTCGAAGATATTTTTTCAGTCCCGTGAGAGGTGTCCGATTTTTTTACTACTTATTGACCAGACAAGGAAAAACAATGAAGCAAGTGAGCCGCCTTTCTACTGTCTTGGCAGTCGTGCTCTTGGTGAGCGGGTGCGCCCGAGGGTTTGATCGCGCTGGATTGACTCAGCAGCTACAGGAGGGGGAGCAGCCCCAGATAGTAGAAGGTAAGCAAAGCATCGGCCAGATTCTCGAGCTTCGTCCTCAACTTCCCGAGCGCGCGAGACTCGGCGTTTTGTTCGAAGACGACCAACTTTGGGCAGATCGAATCGAGCTTCACGAAAAGCTCCTCGATCGGCTTAGACAGAGTGTTCGTGGCACCCCGTTCGTCGACGTGGTCGTGGTTGAAGACTTCGATCAGCACGATCATTCGCTGGATTCGGTCAAAGATGATGGCGGTCCGATGCACCATGCTCGTCGTGCTGCAGCTCGATTTAGCTGTGATGCCGTCCTCGTAGTGCGAGAGCTTTCCGATAAAGACGAATATGTGAATCCGCTGTTTGCCTTCGATATTTTCTCACTCACGTTGACAGGATTTTTTCTCCCGGCCCACCATTATGACTATCTGGTCTACCTTCGGGGCTCGCTTTGGGATGTTCGGAACGGGTATCTCTACATGACTGCAACTGGTTCGGCGGAGGATTCCACCGTGACGCCGTTGTACTGGAAGGACGGTGCGGTTGATTCGACAGAAGAAGCAGCACTCAACGAAGCTTTCGATCGGTTTCTTGCGGAAGTAGACTACCGAATTGGCAGTATTCGCGGGCGGTGAACTGAGCGTGTCGGACTGGTGAACAAGCCGCGGGACCTGCCCGTACAAATCCCGACATAAAAAAAGGCCCGGCAAGTGCCGGGCCTTCGGAAGCTAGTCAACGAAACGCTTAGTCGTACCGTTGGTGAGGATTGTCGACCGTCCG
>JAGRAW010000375.1 GCA_020434415.1 Bdellovibrionales bacterium | reverse complement strand
CGTTTGATGCCATTCGCGATCGAGCGCGGAAGTACACGATCATCAACTGGGGCGAGTATCATTCGCGAAAGCGCTTTGACAAAGCGCTCAGACCGGAAGATTTCGCTGAAACGTACGAGCTTAGATTCAGCAAACTTCCGACTCATCAGCATCTAGAGCAGCAGGAATACGAAGCCGAGCTGTTAGCGAAGCTTGAAAAGCGACGAATCGAAGTCGTTACAGAGAAGAAGCAGCAAGGCCACGTCTATCCGACGAAAGAGGCTTTGCGAAAAGTAGTTCCCGGCTCCCTACCACGGAACACCAAGCGAGGCACCATGCGGCCGATAGTCTTGTGCTCTTGCCTCGAGACGAAGCGGCGAGTTCAAGAGTGGTATTTCGCTGTGGTTGCAGCCTATCTGGCAGCTTCTCGAGCTTACCGAGCAGGGCAACTTGATGTTGTCTTTCCCAGCGGGACCTATCCGCCGTCGTTGCCTGTCCGACCGTAGCCTTCGGATACCTTCGAATCGACACTCCAAGGGAGTCGTGCGTCTTGCGTTTGGGAAGGCGAGCTCTTCGACCCGTTTTCGGCACGTCGAGTTCCTCGTTTGCCGTTCCGATAGTCGAGATACCCATCGAACCGACGACTTCTGTTGCGCGTCCGCCCGTCCCCGAGGGGGCGGGCAAGGCGTTTGCTCAAGTGCTCTGAGTCGAAGAGATCGGCTCTTCGTTTTAGACGTCGAGCGCGACAAGCGCTCTAAAATCTGACTCTCTAAGAATTCTGATCGCTTGTCCTTTTGCTATCAGATCCTCCGCCTTTCGGTGCTTGGCACTCTTATCCTTGCCGTTGAGCTTCTTTATGTCCTGATCGCCCACGACTAGCAGAGTTGTCTTTTTGGTGACGCCACTCCCGACGGAGCATCCGACCTGAGCGGCAAGATCGGCAGCTTCAGCTCTGACCATACTCAGGGCGCCGGTGAAAACGATCATTTCGCCGAAAAGCACTCCGTCCGGGTTGCCGTCTCTCCTGATCGATTTGTCATAGCTGGACCCGTCGATGGGCTGCTTTACTCGCTTGAGCCAGTCTTCGACCGCCAGGCCGGTTAGACCGATTGCAGCGAGCAGAATTTGACCGGCAGCTTTGGCGTCTTCGAGAGCATCATGCGCTTTGAATTCGTAGCCTATATGTTCGCAGACTGGGCCGAGGCCGTACCCGCTCCAGCGGCAGTGTTCCCATGTGCGGCGGGCTACGCGCGCCGAGTCGAGCCATAGGCAATCCGGCGGAGTTAGCGCGTACTTCTCGATCGCGTTGAGAATCGCTACCCGGTCGAAGTGGGTATGGCAAACGGTGATCCGCTGGCTCACGAACTCGCACAGCCGGTTTATCACCTTGGGGAAGGTCGGCGCGCCTCTTACCATGCGTTCGGTGATGCCGTGAATCCAGACGTTGATCGGATCGAATTCATCTTCAGGATCGACGTATGTTTTCCATTCGTCGATAACGGCGCCGTCCCGAAAGTGGGCCAGTCCGATCTGGCAGATCGAGGAAACATCGGCGTTGGCAGTTTCAACGTCGATGGCGATAAATTCGTTAGGGAGCCTTTCTCTGATCGGCGGAGGTGGGTCAGCGACCGGATCGGCGGTGTTCTCGGACTTGTGGGACGGGTTGAACATGGTTTGCGCTCCAGCTTGTGACAGCCGATATCTCCAAGCCTCTTAGCCCCGCGTGTCAGCCTAGGCGGAAACGTGCGAGGAACATGATTCGATTAGCAGGAAATCTAGCCCTGTCAATCAAAGTCCAGCAAAATCCAGGAGGGAAAGTTAGGCAAAAGTTAGGTAACCGCAATTTGCAGTTCGTTTGGAGAAATCTAACTTCAGCAATTACTGGCGGGGCGGACGGGACTCGAACCCGCGACCTCCGACGTGACAGGCCGGCGTTCTAACCAGCTGAACTACCGCCCCAGGATGAAGGTGCTCGCATGTCGTTGACTGCGAACTCGAAGCAGACATAGGGACTGCTCCGATTATGATTTCTACTCTCCCTGCAGCCTGTCACTTTGCGGGAGAGGACAGCCGCCGGACTATTTCAGTAGCACGGTGAACTGTCAAATAAATTGGTGGGCGTTGTAGGACTCGAACCTACGACCCTCGGCTTGTAAGGCCGATGCTCTAGCCAACTGAGCTAAACGCCCGAGACTCAGAACCTCACTATCAGCTCTGATCGAAACGAAGGTGGTGCTTCAGTTCGATCAAAACTTCCGGCAGCGGCGCATTGGCTGAAGCTGCCGCGGCAAAAAACTGGCCAGGCGGAGAAGCCTTGCCTTTGAAAACCCGAGATCCCCTAACCCCGAACAGCCCTCGGACATAACCGATTTCTGCAAAGCTTGGAGCTAATCTCGACGAGCCGGATCGCTGCCGCGAGGACAGCGAACTTTTTACCGCTTTTTGTCGCGATTGCAACTGAAACGATAGGACCCGATTTCAGATAAAAATAAGGCAAACCAGAGGCTTGCCGAGGGTAGAAACTAGCGGGAAAGCGTGCAGCCGTCAACCGGAAGTCAACGGCTGCACCTCCGAAAAAATGGGGAGATTCTAGTGGGTTGTGACTCCCGCTTCTTTTGTCGGGTCCTCAACCCCGTCGATTGAACGACCGGCCTTTTGTCCTTCCTCCCCTGGGGAGCCGAACAGCTCCTCGTAGCGCACGCGCTTCTCTTCCACCAACGCCAGGTAGTGCTGATGGTTGTCGATGACCAACGCCTCGCGGAGAACTTCGTCAGCTTCGGCAACGGGGATAATCTCGATGCCTTTGCGGACCGATGTCGGAATCTCCTCGATGTCCTTCTCATTGTCCTTCGGGATGACAACGCGTGTGATGCCGCCGCGATGTGCCGCGAGGATTTTCTCCTTGAGGCCGCCGATCTGTAGCACCCGGCCGCGCAAGGTGATCTCCCCTGTCATCGCGATATTGCGATCAACCGGGACGCCCGTCAGCGCAGAGGTAATCGCGGTCATGATTGCGATACCTGCAGACGGTCCATCCTTGGGAATCGCTCCTTCAGGAACGTGGACATGGAGGTCGATGTGGTTGTAGAAGTTCTTCGGCAATCCGAAGAGATTGGCTCGCGAACGCACATACATCATCGCTGCTTGCGCGGACTCTTGCATCACATCACCAAGCTTACCGGTGATGATCAGCCGTCCTCGGCCCGGCACCACGGCGACTTCGATCACGAGCAGTTCCCCGCCGACTTCAGTCCATGCCAGCCCGGTGCAGGTGCCGACCTGATTCTCGGACTCCTGCTTGCCGTACTTGAACTTACGAACACCCAGGTAGCGATCCAGCACATCTGCGGTGATTTTCACTCGCGAATCGCCGCCGCGCTTGACGATTTCCACAGCGACCTTTCGGCAAATGCTGTCCATCGTTCGCTCAAGGCTTCGCACCCCGGCCTCACGAGTGTAATGCCGAATCACGTCCATGAGCGAGCGCTCGGTAAACGAGATGTTCTCCGGCGCCAGGCCATTCTTTTCGCAGCTCTTCGGGATCAGGTACTTCTTGCAGATCTCGAGTTTCTCCAGCTCCGTATAGCCCGCAATCCGGATGACTTCCATTCGGTCGAGGAGCGGTCTCGGAATCGCTTGCTCGTAGTTGGCCGTGGTGATGAACATGATCTTCGACAAATCGTAGTCGACGTCGAGATAGTGGTCGTTGAAGCTATTGTTCTGCTCCGGATCCAACACTTCCAGCAGCGCCGACGAAGGATCGCCGCGGAAGTCCTGGGACATTTTGTCTACTTCGTCCAACAAGAAGACAGGATTGCTCGTGCCTGCTTTCTTCAGCGACTGAACGATTTTTCCGGGGAGCGCACCGATATACGTCCGACGGTGTCCACGAATCTCCGCTTCGTCACGAACGCCGCCAAGGGCGATTCGCACGAACTCTCGACCGGTTGATCGTGCAATCGATTTACCCAGCGAGGTCTTACCGACCCCCGGAGGGCCGACGAGGCAGAGGATCGGGCCACGGATGCGTCCCACAAGTTTATGCACCGCGAGGTGCTCAAGGATTCGCTCCTTCACCCGACCGAGACCGTAGTGGTCCTCATCGAGAATCGCTTCAGCGTCATTAATCTCGAGCTTGTCGTCAGAGAACTCGTTCCACGGGAGCGAGAGCATCCAATCGACATAGTTTCGAACGACGGTCGCTTCGGCGGACATCGGCGAC
>JAGRAW010000374.1 GCA_020434415.1 Bdellovibrionales bacterium | reverse complement strand
CGGATCACTGATTGCTGCCGGGGGACGACTGATCGCTACCGGCCCACGTTTCTCGTTTCGCGATGTCGTGCTCACCACAGCGACCGTCGATATTGACGAAATCCGCCTACAACGCACCCGACTTTCACCCGGAACCGTTGAAGACGAAAATCAGTCACAAGCGATCTACAAAGTAGTCTCTGCCTCCTTTTCGCCCACCGTCGCCGAGATCGTGAAATCCAAGGTAGCGCCCCCAGCCTCCTGGGAGGGCGAACCGGCAATCAAGGAGCACGAGTTCTCCCGGGCGGTTGCGCTCGGCCTCTTCGACTATTTGCGCAAGAGTCGGTCGCGCGGCTTCGTTATCTCCCTGAGCGGGGGAGCAGACTCCGGGGGCACTGCATGCCTTTGTGTCCTTGCGTTGCGGTTTGCTGTAGGTGAACTCGGTCTTTCCGGCATCAAGAAAAAGCTCTCCCATATCCCCGAAGTTGCCGAGGCCGGCAGTATCGATGAGTGCATCCGCGCGCTTGTCACGTGCGTGTATCAGTCGACGCGAAACAGCGGTGCGCGCACTCTCGCTGCTGCAAGAGAAGTTGCTACAGCACTTGGTTGTACGTTTTTTAACGTAGATGTAGACCCGCTCGTCGCCGGTTATTCCGAGCTTGCCTCCGCGGCTATCGGAGAGCCGCTTTCGTGGGCGAAGCATGATGTGCCTCTACAGAACATCCAGGCCCGAGTCCGTGGACCGTTCGTGTGGATGATTGCGAACCTGAAAGGAGCGCTCCTGTTGGCCACGAGTAACCGCTCGGAGGCCGCTGTAGGATATACGACCATGGACGGCGATACCGCCGGCGGATTAAGTCCGATCGGCGGTATCGACAAGGCGTTTTTATTGCGGTGGCTTCGCTGGATCGAGTCGGGCGGACTGACGGAGCTCGGGCCGCTGCAGGTCCTATCACTTATAACTTCGCAGGCGCCGACCGCAGAGCTGAGGCCGCCCGAAGCTTCACAGACCGACGAGGCCGATCTGATGCCGTACCCGATTC
Organism: Bdellovibrionales bacterium; assembly: GCA_020434415.1. Classification (GTDB taxonomy): domain Bacteria; phylum Bdellovibrionota_C; class UBA2361; order SZUA-149; family SZUA-149; genus JAGRAW01. Next base: position 3,181 of record JAGRAW010000374.1, on the reverse strand, counting down.
TCGATGCCATAGAACGATGGGCGATTCGAGATAAAAAGTCGCCCCTCGAGGTCTTCGAGCTGCTGAAGCTCGAGCACCCGGATGTTCCAGCGAAGGAGCGAGCCTTGTGGGTCCGACGGTTTTTTCGACTCTGGAGCATTAATCAGTGGAAGCGGGAGCGGTACGCCCCGTCGTTTCACCTCGATGACGAGAACCTCGATCCAAAAACGTGGTGTCGGTTTCCAATCTTGTCCGGCGGCTACGAGCAGGAGCTTGCCGAACTGGATGCCGTGCTCGCGGTGTCGGGATAGTCACGCATGAGCATGTCCCTCGACACCTCTCGAACCGTCGCCGATCGATTTCTCTCGCTGCTCGACAGCGAAACGGAGAGAGGCAGATTCAGAACCGCGATGGAGGCCTTGGCCGAGTGGCAAGAGCTGTTCGTCGGCAAACGCGTCCTCGATTTCGGATGTTCATGGGGGACTTCCGTTATCGCGCTCGCCTGTCTTGGAGCTGCCGAAGTTCGCGGTGTTGAGCCGGATGCCGACCGAGTGACCCACGGAAAACAATTTCTCGCGGCGCTGGGTCTCGATCAGCGAGCCTCGCTCGCACATCTCTCCGATACGCAAGCGCTTCCCTTCGACATAGCTTCCTTCGATGTCGTCCTTGCCAATGCAGTGTTCGAGCATATTCCCCAGCCTAGAGGGAGCTACATCAAAGAAGTATGGCGCGTACTCAAGCCGGGCGGAGCGCTTATTGTGAACGAGACGCCGAACAAGTATTTCCCTAAGGAAGTTCACACGACCGGTCTTTGGTGCAATCACTGGTTGCCGAAGCGCCAGGCGTTCGAGCGTGCGCGTCGCCATGGGCGGTTCGAAGGAGACTACGAGGACTGGCAAACGAGTGGTTGGCGTGGGCTGGGCTACTACGAGCTTGCCGGGGAGCTCGACAGAGCCGAGTTGCTGCCTGAACGTTCAAGAGGCAGGCATCGGCTGCTTTCTGCTTTGGGGCTTCCGGCATCGCTGTTCGACCCATACCCGGTGTGGATCTTCAGGAAGCGAGTCGCGTGAGTAGCCACGTGCCGCAATTCAGCATTCTCATCCCGGCACGAGATGAGGAGAAAAACATCGGAAGCTGTATCGAGGCGGTGATGCGATCGGCTGAGGCTGCCGCTGTCTCTTACGAGATTATCGTTATCCTCAATCGCTGTACTGATCGCACGGAGGATATCGCTCGGGAGAAGGGGTGTCGCATCGTACGGGAAGATGCGAAAAATCTTTCGAAAATTCGCAATGCAGGAGCCAAGGCAGCGCGAGGGGAGATTCTTCTCACCGTAGACGCCGATAGTCGATTTTCAAGAAACCTGCTTTCGTGTGTGCAGGTAGAACTCGAGACAGGCAAGAGCATCGGGGGCGGCGTGCTCATTCTTCCCGAGCGGTGGTCGCTCGGTATTTTCTGCTCCGGGTTGCTGCTCTTGCCTATCGCCTTCTACTACCGCATTCAGGCGGGAGTCTTCTTTCTGCGTCGCACCGATTTCGAAGCGATAGGCGGGTTCGATGAACGATTGCTCAGTGCGGAAGACATCGATTTCGCGATACGACTCCGCCGACATGGAAAAGCGCAGAGCAAACACTTTTCCCTCCTGCTACGAGCCCACATCGTGACGTCATGCCGCAAATTCGATGTGCTGGGAGATTGGTATTTTCTGAAGAACTTCCGGCAAACACTCTCGCTGCTTCGGGGGCAGAATGAAGCGGCAGCCAATCAAATTTGGTATGACTTTAAACGCTAGCAGTGGGCCGAAAACTCTATTCAGCGTCCGTTAGCACGCACGGGGACGGAAAGTTCTTCTGCCGTTAGAGATACGGATTTTCCGTCATCAGAAAGCCTTGCACGTATTCGCTGACTCCTTGCTCTAAACTCCGAAACGCGATTGGACATCCGGCGTTTCGTAGCGAATCCATTTTTGCCTCAGTGAGGTACTGATACTTGGGCCGGAGCGCCTCGGGCATGTCGATATACTCGATGGAGGGAGCTTTGCCGAGAGCGCCAAAGACAGCTTGCGCCAAGGCGTTCCAGCTTCGAGCTGTGCCTGTTCCAAGGTTATAGAGGCCGGTGATGCTCGGATTCTCCAGGAGCCACCACATGACGTCAGAGCAGTCTCGGACGTAGACGAAATCTCGGACCTGTTCCCCGTCGCCATACTCCGGACGATAGGACTTGAAAAGCTTTACGGAGCCGGTGGCGTTGATTTGCTCGAACGATTTGTGCACGACGCTGCGCATGTCGCCTTTGTGATACTCGTTGGGGCCATACACGTTGAAGAATCGCAAACCTACAGCGTGTGCGAATGCTCCTGTTTGCAGGGCCCACCGGTCGAAGAGCTGTTTTGAGAGCGCATAGACGTTCAAGGGGCGAAAACGATCGAGCTCATCAAGACTGTCCGAAAACCCCTTGGCCCCGTCACCATAAGTCGCTGCGCTGGATGCATAGATAAAACGCACCCCTCGAGCGATCGACCACTCTGCGACCATTTTCGTGTAGCGATAATTGTTCTGCAGCATGTACTCGGCGTCGGTTTCCGTCGTCGAGGAGCATGCGCCGAGATGCACGACGGCAGTTACATCGCCGTGTAAGCTGTTCGAATCGAGTAGTTCAGCAAATTGGTCTTTATGAAGATAGTCCCGAAAGCGTTTGCCGTTCAGGTTGCGCCACTTCTCAGCGCCTTCGGAAGGGCTCAGGTCGTCCACGACCAGGATATCGTCAGCACCCGCCTCGTTCAGTTTTGCAAGAAAGGCGCTGCCGATGAACCCTGCGCCTCCAGTCAGGATAATCATGTCGAATGACTCGGGGTAATTCTTGATTTTTCTTACGGAGAGGTATATACCCAATACATATTGGGTTGTCCGGTTCCCCCTCCGGCGAAACCGTATACTTCGCCGAAACGAGAGATTTTAAAAGCCGAAATCAGTACCGGGCTTAGCATATACACATCTTGTCATGAATCACCAAGCGACCTCTTTCACTGCTTCTTTGGTTGGTAGCCGCCGTACGGGCCTTCTTTTCGTTTTGAACAGTGGGCTCGTTTCGAACAGTGGGCTCGTTTCGAACAGTGGGCTCGTTTTGAGCAGTGGGCTTCTTCTTTCGAGCAGAGAGCTAGGACTCCTTAGCAGCAGAGAACCATGGTGAAACAGGGCCAATA
>JAGRAW010000373.1 GCA_020434415.1 Bdellovibrionales bacterium | reverse complement strand
GTCGACCCACTCGACGCTGTAGTGCAAGTAGTCGTGGGTTCCGAAGCCTGAGGGGTCGTTTCCTTCCAGTCCCGCTTTGGGACTTGTGAGGAGAAACCGGCCCGCCGTGGGTGCTCCATCCGAGAAATAGAGGTAGGCGATGTCGTCTGTTCCGAACAGCCCCTTGTCGCTCATTTCTTGAAATGCTGTCATGAATCCATCGCACACGTTAGTGTTGCTTCGAGGAATGATCCCGTCCAAGACATCGAAGTCGCTGGGAGTAAAGCCCAGTGCGCCGTCAGGGCGGAGCGGCACCTCGACATTAGCAGCGATGTTGAAGGGTATCAGCGTGATTCGGTCGCGAGCCGGATCGAAGCGCTCAATGAATGTCGAAACTGCGCTTTTCAGTTCTTCTACTTTTAGAGTAGTGCCTAGCGCGGTCGCTTCTTCAGCACAGGTTTGCGTGCGCGAAGGTGAAAGGCAAGCGCAGGGTCCGGTACTGGGGCAAGCCATCGAGCTCGAGAGATCGAGCACGAGGGCGACGGTTGCGGTCTGGCGTCGTACGGCTGCGCGAGCTTCAATGGTACGTGAGTCGCCGGCACTTTCCGCTCCAATGATCTCGAAGGGTACCAGCCCCATCAAGAAAAAGAAAATGTCGGCATCAGTGGTAACGGTGAGTTCTGCCGTGCCCAAGTCATAGTCCGCGGAGACGACAGTGTCCGGGTCATCACAGGGGTAGCCGAATAGTCGCAAGTTCTCGCAGGCTACTTCTGTCGCTCGTGTCTCGATAAAGTCCTTCAGCAGCTCCGGGTCACCCGGTGCGTCGCTTCGGATAATCGAGGCTCCGATACCGGCGAGCGCTCCGGCGTCTGCGGCCTTTTGAAGTTGGATCTGCGCGCGATATAGATTCCCGGCGTCAACTGCGAGCCCCGCCAACGCAAGGAGCGTAACGATGAGAAAGACGGCGAGGGGAATCACCGCGCCCCGTTCGTTTCTACATAATGGTAACATCATAGAAGACGCTCGAGCCGTTGTTGAACAGTCCTACTATCCGAGGAATGATTGCCGTAAATGGGACGTAGGTTTCCCCGATAACGATTATGCGATGATTCCTGACCACGTCCAAATCGATGTCACCGGTGATGCTGCCTCCGGTAGCAGAGAACCTGCTACCCGGGGAATCTGGCGTGGAGGCGATGCCGACCCGCGTGTAGGTGTCCGCAGCACTGTCATACTCGTAGATGCTAATCAGCAAGCTAATTCCGGGAAGAATCTCGTCTGCCTCACTCTGTAGCTTTTGGCGCAGCTCCTCGAGGCAGTAACTGGATTTCGGTGCGGGGTCGCCGACACACTCTCGATAGCCCTGACTTGCCGCCTCTCGGCTAAAGCTCGCAGCGATCTGAAGATAACCGAGGGAGCGGCTGAATTCGAGCCCGGCAGCAAGAATGGCCAGAAACAATGGTACGAGGAGAGCGAATTCGAGCAACGCGACACCGTCCTGCCTGGGCAAGTCCGTCGTCGGCTCGGTATGTCTTCGGTAGCGCCTTGCCATCAGTCGAATCTCTCGTTTCTTCCCACCGCGAGGGCGCTGACGGTGTATGTTGTATGCCAGAGTACAAGCTCGATGGTGTGAGTCGCGCGTATGGCGATGAGCTCTCCGCCGTTACCTGAATCGTCGGTCGAACAGTTCAGATTAGGGCTGGCACAAATTCGAATCGATTCCGGGGGAACGCTGATTCCAAGTCCGCTCGTAAGCTCCAGGAAGTAGTCCTTGACGTGGGTAGTGTGATCGTAGTCAGCCGGAGCGGCCTCCGGCGGTCCGATAACCGCCAATCGCAATGCTCGAGAGGCAGCGAACTGAAGCGTAATATTCGTGTAGCTGAGTCGAAGCAGTTCGGCCCCGATGACTATCAATGAGAAGAAGACCAAGCTAACTATGGCAAATTCGACAATCGTCGATCCTCGGTCCGCTTCATGCGGGATTGAACTCTGTTCGGCCACCATAGGAGCGAGAGAATTGAACTGTGCATTCCACAGCCGTGAACAAGACACCGATTCTTAGAACGGCCGATAGTGTCGAGAGCTGAAGGAGAAAAATGCGGCGACGGGCTATCAACCGTCGTTTTGGACTACCGTCATACCTTCGGTGACCAGCCAGATGCAGGAATCTACCGCTTGCGCATGCAGGGGCCAGCGTTGCACCGCGTTCTCGAAGACCGCCATGGCTTCATCAAATCGTCGCTGTCGCTTCAACATCGTTCCGAGACGGAGGTGCGCCTCAGCGGAAGCGGGATTTTGGATCAGGGATCGCAACGACTTCTCGCCACGTTCAGGGTCAGGGCCGTTCATCAATTGTGATGCATGTAGTGTTTTTAGGGCCCATGACGCGGGATAACGCTCCATTAGGCGTTCCAGGGCGAAAACTGCCTCCTGGATTTTTTCCTCAGCAAGTTCTCCCAGTGCGGTATAGGCAGGGTCAGTAAACACAGGGTCGTCTTCCCAGGCGTAGGCCGGTAGCTGATCAATCCACGCCCGACGCTCCGCTTCGACTTCCTGGAGCCATTGTTCGGAAGGTGCTTGCTCGGGGTCGTGGCCTTCGAGCTGCCATTGATACTTTGCCATGCATGATGAAGCGATCGGGTAGTCCTGCCATCCAAGGGCATGCGAGTAGCATAGCGCTTCAATCTCGTTACGTGGGGGCACGCGGTAGACCATCAAACAACGTGCAGCGAGATTGCGGATAAACAGTGCCTGGGAGTTGAGTAGCGCTCGCAAATAGGCGACTCCCTGCTCGAGGGAAACAATCTGTTTGTGGGAGATCTGGGAGAACAGCGTCATCATGTTGTAGTCTTGGCCGTCGTTCATCTCCCATCCGTACGGGGGAAAAACCACCCACCAAGAGAGCTGTCGCAGAGCTTGATCATCCAGCGGAAGACCACAGTCGGAATGGAGATCGTCGACAAGCAGCCGCTTCGAGGTTTCGAAATCTTCATCCAGTCCGCCAACCCTCGTGCCGCGGGGCCAGTCTCCGCTGCTTCGTTGTGACCCCATCAAAAAGGCGCTGTAGAGATAAAGATATTCCGGTGCAGGAAGCGTAAGCGATGTAAGACCGTAATAATATCCATGTAACGTCGGAAACATTTGCGGTGGCATGAGCAAAAGCTCAAATACGTCGCGGTAGACGTCATGCTGGTAGTATTCCTCTTTCCCATCTCGGAATCGCTTCGCAGAAACCATAATCTTCGCGGCAGCGAGATTGTCCGGATTGCTGACGACCGCGGTCACCTCCAGGCCTCGGCGACGCCAGTTCTGCACCATCAGCCGAGCTAAAAATGCGCTTGCCGCCAGTACGTGGCAACCGCCGTCACGGGTAAGCGCATGGCCGCCCCGCAGGAGATCAAGGCGAATTCGTTGTAATCCGAGTGTGGCTACTTGATAGGAAAAAAAAGTGCCGTTGGCGCGGGCTAGGGAACCGAGTCGGTTTTCCAAGGGGGCAAGAAACTGCTCCGCCAGTTCGTTCAGTAGTTGTTCACTCATTCGTGACCCCCCTCTTCATTGACGTCCCTGTTGTAGCTCGGAATGGAGGCGGTAAAAGTTTAGGGGAGGCTGTGAGCGATCGAAACCAGCCTCAAGGAATTGTCGTTCGTCTCTCTCGGGTTAGTCGCTTGTGTGCAGTAGTATGGAGCCCACGGGAATAAAAACACCGAGATTGATACTATGGCTGAGGCCGTGGAAATTGAGGTGACAGTGTAGTTACCAGCGTTCTTGCTGAACGCTAGGCGGCAACTTCTTTGCGATCACGCAGATCAACAGCGCCATGATGAATCCGATGTAGCCATCTACGGCGTAGTGCCACTGAAGGAAGATTGATCCAATGAAAGTAACTATGGCGTAGCACGTGCCGATAATTCCGAGCAGTGTCGAGACATGAAAGAGGAAGAAAGCAATCATTGTTACTGCGGCGACATGTAGACTCGGCATCGCCGAGATGCCGTAGAAGAGGCCGGGGAAGCGCTCGCCGCGAAGGAAGCGACGGCGGTCTGTCCATAGCTGGAACTGATAGGCTTTCGCAGTCCAGATCTTGCTCTCGGTATACGTCTGCAGATACGAGTCCGGTACATCACGGGTGACGGGGAATTTGGCGACGTGGCTTCGCTGCGCCGGGTCGTCGACCGATTGTTCGAGTAGAATCGAGTAGCAGGGTCCGTCTGCCGGATAGGCGAGGT
>JAGRAW010000372.1 GCA_020434415.1 Bdellovibrionales bacterium | reverse complement strand
ACCGCTCGAGCCCAGCTCGCCTTTGCCTTTCCTCGGGGTCTCGGCGAACGCGGGCGCACGGCACCGGATGAGCCGTGGCAGGAAGCCGTCCTCGACGCCATGTTCGCTCACTTCGGACAGTGCTTCGTCGAAGCTCTACTGATTGACCGACTGGTTGAACAGGACCTTTCCGCACCCGCGGAAGCGTTGCAGCAGCTGCCGACGCTCAAGCACGTCTCTTCGTCCGGAGAGGAAGTTGTCTATCGCATACTCGACTCCGGCCGCGGGGGGCTCGCACTCAGCGGACATCTTGGCTCAATCGATCTCCTCGCCGCGTACCATATTCGCTGCGGGGTGCCGCTGTCGGTGGTCGGGCGGGTCCCGAACTATCCGTGGTTGGCAGCGCTCCTGGAAGAGATTCGCACGGGCTACGGAGCCAAGACCATCTGGCGCGAGGATCCGCGAGCCGGCCGTACCTTGGTACGCTCCCTCAAGAACGGAGAATTCGTCGCCGCTCTAATCGACCAGGACACCAAGCTCGAAAGCGCCTTCGCTCCCTTTTTCGGTCTTCCTGCGGCAAGCCCGGTGGCCTTGCTGCAGCTTGCAATCCGAACGAAGGTGCCGATTGTATCCTCTTTCATCTATCGAACCGCGCCCGAGCAGCATTTCGTCGTTACCGAAGAGCTCCTCTACGACGACAACGATCCCGATGCGGCCGAGAAGATTTTGGCGGAATTCAACCTGCGGCTAGAGCGACTTCTCGAAAGGTATCCGGAACAATGGCCATGGTGGCATCGACGATGGCGGCGCCGTCCCGGAGTTGATTACGAGCAGCACCCGGACCGGCTCCCTTCCCGAACAGAGTATCTGCGCTGGCTCGAGGCGGCTCCCTCTGATACTAGTGGGGCAGTTCGTTAATTGACCGAAAGATATGGACGTCATGTCGTGCGCCCCACTGGCAAAATGTCTTAGTTTTTCGCGGCCGCCGACCGCGAGTAGTGCTCTGCACTTTTTCAGCGAATCAACGAAGCAGGACACTACTGCGCGTCATGCATACTCCTAATTTTCGCATCCGTAGTAACCGTATAATCGGTGCCCTGCTCCTCGTCTTGGGCTCCATGCACGTGACAGGCTGCTATTTTTACGCAGACAGCTTCAGCTTCGGTGATGCAAAATCCCATGCCGCTCTGGCCGAGGAGCTTACCGCGGAGCATCAGTATGAAGCGGCGATTGAAGAGTACCGCCGTCATCTGAACGATCGCTTGACGGATGAGCACCGCACTGCGGAGGAGAATCCCTATTTCTACGAGCTACTGATTGGCGATCTCTACCTACGCCTTGAGCGGGTCGATGATGCGATTAACGCGTATGAATCCGCCCTTCGGGAAAAGGTCGATACCGGACTGGTCGGCGAACGTCTTCGACGCCTCGGTGACTGGTACGAGGAGCGGGGGCAGTATGAGCAGGCAATCGCGACGCTACGCAAGTACCGCTTTCTAGACCCCCTGACCTTCGATCTGGAGATTGACCGCCTCCACAAGGCAAGCCTCGCTGTAGACGATTTCGATGCTCCGGTAGAGCGTCTTCAACGGAACCTAGCTCCCCGCGTACCGGTGCTTGTTCGGAGGGAACATCCCGCTATGCGCTTGGACTTTCCTCGGGAGCACCCTCCCCGGTAGCACGTTTTTGTCGCAAACTCTTTCGAAGTTTTCCGAGTCGGGTGCGCTCGTCATCAGCACGCCGGATGCATGCTTCAAAAATGCATTGCTTCAGATCCTTCTCGTCGAACTCGCAGAACATCATCGCCATCTCAATCGACTCTTGCAGAGCGGTATTGAGCTTTCGAATCGCCTCAAACGGTAGATTGTGCTCCCGACTATGGCGGAGCGCAACCGACACCCGATAAAGATTGTTGAGGATCACTTCGGCGAAGGCTTGGTTTCTTCGTTCTGCGGTCAAAATAAGCTCGCTGAACGGTGGGCCATTCGTCGCTTGTAGCAACACCAGTTCTGTCGTCTCTAAATTCAAGGGCGGCACGAGGAACCCCCTAGCGCCTTTTTGAATGAGCTGGAATACGTTGTCGATGCGTGGCTCTTCAGAAATCGCCACCATTACGACCCCTTTGTTGTTCTCCAACATCTTCTCGACAAAGTACGTCATCTTCAGCTCGTCCTCCCGCGCGTCGAACAGCACATGGGTGTAGGGCTGAGTCAGCTTCGTGCTCGTGGCGGCAGTGTGATTCGGATACGTGTCGATGGAGATAAATCCGAGTGCCTTCATCTGGAAGCGAATCTGGTTCGGATGAATCCGCTTCCCCACGATCGCCACGCGGTAGCTACTAAGGTTTTTGTAGAAAGTACGCTCTGCGGTGTTCAAAGCTGGAAGCAACCTCGAGAGGGCAGTAATGCGGACCACTGACAAACCGCCTCGGTCCGACTGGACAGAGGGTGTATCGTCAGCTTTCAGTCAAAACGTAACGGCTAAGGGATCGCCCCTCCCCGGCTCGTTTTGCCCCAAAACACCCCTGTTCAATCGGAAATATCCACATTCAGCTGGATTGCCCCTTACTGCGCTAACCCACTGGAATACTGAACTTTTTAAGAATTGCCGCATTCCGGATGGGAGAAACTCCTACGCCACAATACGTGCTTCTGCCAACAGGCAAGCCCAGACTCGCGGATAATCGATCAGACGGGATCTGATTAAGATTGATTCTAGAGGGACCAAACATACCGCAACGGTTCGGCCCCGATAGTAGTAGCGACAAATGAAGGGGGTTTTAAAAAGGTTATGAAAAAGGAAAATCCGATGCTCTTGACGGTCCGCGAAGTTTCTCAACTGCTCCGAGTACAACGTCCGAAGGTCTACGAGTTGATTAAGGACGGAGCAATCGATGGATTCAAGGTCGGAGCCGACTGGCGTATCCGGCGCGACTCCGTAGAAAATCTCGTCGGTCCAATTCCTGAAGAATTCTTCAGCAAAAAGCGCCGGTCTCAGGCTGCGGAAGCCGACGACCTCGCGATGAGTCACGTGTAATTCGTTGGTGCACGTGACGACCGCTGTAACGGGGTAGGTCGTCGCGGTGCTACCAGTTTAATCTCTGCTTACCTGCTCGCTCGGGGTGTTTGAAACGGTTACACCTTTCCGAAAGAGCACAACACAACAACGCACGCTACCCACCGAAGGCGGCCCTCTGGCCGCCTTCTTCCTTTCCGGGTCACGCTATTCTGGAATGGAGGCTGCAATGCGCGCGAATTCCTCGACACTGAGCGTTTCGGCACGTCGCTGTGGATTGATTCCGGCTGCTTGAAGAAGCTCGCTCCAGCTGCTGCGGTCGAGGTGCGGTATCCCTGCGCTGAGCGCGTTCAGCAAGGTCTTCCTCCGCTGATTGAAGGCAGCACGCACGACCGACTCGAAAAGCGCGAGGTCGTCCACCGGAACCAACGGTTCCGGCCGCAAGTGAAGCAAAATCGCTCTAGAACCGACGTTTGCCTTCGGGTGAAAACTCCCGCCGCTTACCTTGGGACCAAGATCCGCCTCGGCCCAAAGGGTCCGCTGTACGGTAATCGAACCGTAGCGACGACTACCTGGTGCTGCTGCAATTCGTTCGGCGAACTCCTCCTGTAGCAACAAAGCAGCACGGCGGATCCTCGCTCGATGCTCGATCGTCCATAGCACGACTTCTGATGAGATCGAATACGGCACATTGCTGACTAAGGTGAATCGGTCGGCACCGAGACGATCGGCCAGTTCCGCGCCCGTCAGTGTCCGCGCGTCCGCACAGATGATTCTTTCCGGCGCAAGGGACGGAAACCTGGCAGCAAGATGTTCGCAGAACTTCTCTTCGATTTCCACCACGACGAGATTGGCTTGCGTAGCCAACAGCGCACCGGTGAGCAACCCCAGACCCGGACCGATCTCGACCACCGGTTCTCCAGCAGAAACGCCGCTAAAAGAAACGAGCCGCCGAGCGATCGCCTCATCGACAAGAAAATTCTGCCCGCGACGCTTCGATGGCCTGACATCCAGACGCTGAAGCATCTCTTCGACGTTCACCGCGCAAGCTCCGTGATCGGGCACCGCGGAAGCGCACCCACCGTGGCCGACGCCTCGGGCCCAAGCAGATCCTTGGTGCCATGCCATTCGGCATACGCGGCTCGCTTCGCTTCGATAGTGCGGGCGCCGAGCACCGCGATCATCGCCGCATTGTCCGTGCACCAGCGACGTTCGGGAACGCAG
>JAGRAW010000371.1 GCA_020434415.1 Bdellovibrionales bacterium | reverse complement strand
TGAGGCCGACTACGGAGAAACCGGCAGGGGGATCCGGTACTGGTCGCCTTCGCCGACGCGGATCACATCGGACAATACGCCGTTCGCGGTCTCGCTCTGGACAACCACAGAGCCGTAGGTGTTCTGCTCCAGTGCGGCGCAGAGGCTGTAGCGAAGCACCTCATACGGCGCCAAAACCCGGCTTTGGTTGAGCGGGATCTGCGGACCGAGGGCGGAAGCCTCGAATGCTTTTCCTTGGCTATTCTGCACCATCAGCTGGATTTGCTGTTCCTCTTTCGAAGCGTTGGCGACAATCCATTCGCATCCCTGACCGAGAAACGTATTGTAACTCCCCGATAGCGTCATGCCCAGCGCTTCTCGCGCGTTGAGTGCGGACATGTATCGGACGCTGCCGGAGGCGGAGCGACGGTAGTTGGTGGTCGTCACCACAAGGCTATCCCTCTCCTTCGCGTCGATCACCGCGATGCCGTGACCCCCCTTCAGAAACTCGTCCATGATCAGATGCTGCGATGCCTTTGCTGAAAGGGTCAAGCTATGCTGTGCCGCGAGTGTTCCGTTCCGATAAATCATCACAGCGACATCGGTACTTTTACTCGACGCGTTCCCTATTTCCAGCACGGAAGTGCCTTCAGCGCCGTCGATGAAGGTCGAAAGCGGGGCTCCAGTGGGTATCGCCGCTTCGATTGGCATTGCCAAGACGAAACGTCCTACCGCGGGTCGGTAGACGTAGCGCACGTTTCTCAAGGTGAAACGCGCACTGCCGCTTCCTGGTAACCACTGCGCCATGCCGACGATCTGCTGGTTCGGCAAGTTGACGAAGTAGTCGTTGCGACTCCGTGCCGGAAGGCGAACTTCCGCGCGATAGAGCGGCTTGCCGTCCTGGGAGTAGAACAGCAGCCTGCCGGTCTGCTCCGCCTCGCTCAAGTTGCTCACTTCCAGCCAGTTGAACGCGATCTGTCCCTGATCTTCCGGTGCAAGACCTGGTTGAAAGGTATTGAACAAGAGCGCCTGGACACCCTGTTGCCCTTCAGAAAACGGTACTGCGAACGCATAATCGAAGAGCAGGTTGGTTGCGCTTGCGTCCGGATGCAGTTTGTAGAACATCATTCGGGCACTGAGGACGCCTGCGCCACCGGTATGTTCGACGCAGTAGATCCCGATCTGATTGCCCTGCCACCCTGCTATCTCATGAATAAGCACGTCCCACTTCTGTCCGGCCGCAAGGCTGATTTTCTGCGAGCCGAGCAGGACACCGCCATTGCTAAACAGCCGAGTCTGAAGCTGTAGCGGCTTGGTGCCGGTGTTTCTGTACTCCGCGACATTCACCATTCCCAGGAAGCTGTTCCAGGGCGCACAGCTTGCTGCGCCGAGGCGTTGGTAACGGCTACCACGATCCGTGGGGTCGGTGCCGTCCGCAACCTCTTGTCCGTCTTCAATCCCGTCACCGTCGCTGTCAGCCTTTTTCGGATCCGTGCCAAGCGTCTGCTCTTCCGCGTTCGTGAGGCCGTCGTTGTCGTCGTCAGCCGCCCCGCTGGAACCGCCATCACCGCCGCCTCCGCCCGTGGAGCCGCTTCCGCTGCCATCGGGACTTGCAACCGGGCTATCCGTTATGAAGATCCTGTCGATCTTCGTTCCGGCTTCGCGGCCTTCAAAGACGATTCGACGGGTCCCGGCAGCCATTGTCAGGCTTCTCGGCGAGACATCTAGCGGATCTCCTCCGTTTCGGCCGTTCAGTACAGTCCACTGCCATTCGGGGGACCAGGTATCCTCCGCAGTATCGAAGACATCCTTCGCTGTCCCATCGACCGAGACGAAGAAGGAATCTGCTGCACCCGAAGGCGAGAGCACTCGTGCCCAGATATAATAGGAGGACGCCTTAGGAGCGTTGAAGCTGAAGCTTACTGCCCCGCTGTTGGCGGTCTGAGACACGACATACTTTCCGCCTGAGGCACGGCTGTCCTGGCCAATGGCCATTGGGGCGGTGAGTGATGCCGATTCAGCTTCGAGGTAAAGGCCGATGCTGCCCGGTGTCTGTGGCTTCTCATCGCAAACGTCGCCTACACCATCGCTGTCGGAGTCCTTCTGGTCCGAATTCGCTTTGCCGACGCAATTATCCGGTCCGTTCTGAGCAAGCGTATACCCTGCCGGAGGCGTCGCGCCGTAGCAGGAGGTAGACCTCGGAGTGGCGTCGTCGCGAACTCCGTCACGGTCGCCGTCTTGGAACGCCGAGTTTCTCCAGCGGGAAGCATCGTTCGGTGCGCAATCCAGATGATCTGCCGATCCATCCTTGTCGGCATCTTGGATTCCTTGACCCGGATTGTCTTCGCCATTCTCCGGCAACAGCAGGAAGGAGTTGAAGAAGATATCGGTATGAGTCGAAGGCTTCTGGGTCTCTCCCACGACTGGAGTGACTTCCGTCAGATTCAACGGGAGGCTCACCGAGCGTGCGCTCGAACGATAGGTTCCGGTAGCGACCGGCGCGCCGAGTACGTTCTCAACGTCGTATACTCGATAGTTCTGTCCTTCTTTCAGTCCCGCCGCGGTGACGTCGACGCTCAGGGAGTTCTTCTCATCCCAGTTATAGATCACGATATGCGCCCGGCCCTTCTCATACTTGTTGGGTCGGACAAACTGCCACGTGCCTGAAGGCATTCCGGGGGTAAAGGTGCTCCCCTGTTGCAAGCCGCTTTTTGCTACAAATTCCGCATACCGCATCGTCTTCCCTTGGTAGACGACAAGGTCGACTCCGTAAAAGCGATTGTTTACCGACCGGTGATTTGTTCCTGAAGTCGGAAGCCGATCGAAAAAGGCGAGATACTGGTTGTTCGAACCGTAGATCACGTTGTCGGAAATGTCGAAGTTCTGCCAGCGCCACACTTCAAACGTACGACTGCCGCCAATCACATAGTTGTTCTTGGCGATGATATTCTTCTCCGGTCCGCTGGCATACCACCCCAGTTGTGTCGTGCCGGTTTTCGTGTAGCTGAAGTTGTTGGTAAAGACCGCGTTTTGGCTGCCGCTCCCCACGCCGATCATGAACTCTGCCCAGTGAGCATTGTCGCCCGAGTGAAGTTCTCCCGCTTCAAATGAAATATTGCCGTTGAAGGTTATGTTATTGCAGAAGGCTTTTTCCGAGCCGTAACACCGCATGCCCATGCCATGGTTGCGGAAGGTGATATTATCTTCGATAAGCTTGAACCCGGTGCTGTTCTGGAGATACAAGCCGTGTCCGTGGCCGCGATCGCTGCCGCTCCAGCCGTTGTGAAAGAAGATATTGCCGTAGATCTCCGTATCGCTTGACTTACTCCAGGCAGCGAAACCCTCTCGTGTGTCATGTATAATGTTGTTTATCGCACGCTGTCCGACGCCATCATTAATAAAAATACCTTCCACCCGCGAGATGGCGGTTTGGGAACCTGGGCCGTAGCCTTTTCGCTTCGTGTAAGAGCTCATCAGCTCAAGTCCCCATACCCAGACATAATCCCCATAAAGGGTCATGATGCCGGGATTGGCAGTACTTGTTTCGGAGTCGATGATGACACGTTCCCCTTGATAGTTCCTGATGATGACGGGTTTCTCCTTTGTCCCGTTGAACTTGACCGCGTGGCTTCCGGTGTACCGGCCGCCTCGCAGCCAGAGCGTATCGCCCGGTTTGACAAGACTCGTCTTGGTCAGAGCTGTCTTCAGATCCCAAGGATTGGCGCGAGAACCGTCACCGGCCGATGTGCCGGTGGGTGCTGCGAAAAATTCAGCTGCGTGTCCCGCAGCAGGCAACAACAACAAGACGAGCGCCTGGAACAAAATAGTGAGCCGCAACCTACACATAACACTTCTCCTCAAACAGAAAGCGACCGGCTCGCTCCTGAAGCGACAGGAGGCGGAGCATCGGTGCCGAATATGAAGATCCCCAAAACACCCTCGGGATCGCCAGTGACTAGAGTGTATTGTCAGGTCGGAGTGAGTCTAAAGTGAGTCGAAAGGCCGAAAAAACAGACGCGACGATTCGGAACACAGCACATACGCGTCAGTTCCGTATAGCTGACCGGTGGGGAGTGCCGTATCGGCATTTGCTTCGAGCGCTTTTGATCGGGGAACGGCCCCGATAAAAGCATGCGGGTCCCGATCCGAGCAGCAAGTGCTCGAGACGGTCCGATCCGCCACGTTACCCCGCAGCGCGAAACCCGGAAGCGACCAGCTTTTCGATGTGGGGACGAATCAATT
>JAGRAW010000370.1 GCA_020434415.1 Bdellovibrionales bacterium | reverse complement strand
ATTGTCAAACACTTGCTGTTCGTTGCCTTCAAGTTTCGTGCGTGGCGTCACGTAGCCAATCGCACTGTGTAACCGCACTTCATTGTAGTGATGCACGTAGCCCGTTACGGCCTCGCGGGCAGCGTCAAGCGATACGAGCGTTCGCGTACGGATGCACTCTCCTTTGATGGTTCGATGATACCTCTCGATCTTACCGTTGCTTTGTGGATAGTAAGGGGAGGTCTTCACGTGCGTCATGCCCGCAATACGAATGAATTCCTTGAAGTCGCGAGCCACGAACTGCGGGCCGTTGTCCGTGATCACGCGAGGTCTCGCATTCGGATAACGTTCGCGCGCCCGTTGGAGCACGACCTCCACGTCGATCTCTTGCATCTGCTCCCGAATCTCCCAATGCACAATCGCTCGACTGCAGCCGTCCAGTATGCTGCACATGAAGTAAAACGTTCCGCAAATATTGAGGTAGCTAATGTCCACATGCCAGTGATCGTGCGGACGCAAAGGCTGATGGAAACCTGTTCCTTTCTTCGATCGTTTTGCATTCCAGCGGTCCATGACTCCCGCCTCCCGAAGCACACGGTAGACCGACGATGGACTCACCGCCACAATATCCGCGTCGAGCATCATGAACGTGAGACGTCGGTAGCCTTCGAGCGGATGAGACGAATGGAACTTGAGAATCTCTTGCTTCTCCCACTCCTCCAGCCAAAAATCACGAGGCACCGAACCATTGTGCTCGTTGACTTTCCCATAACGCTTCTTCCAGTCGTAGTACTTACTGCTTCCAACTCCCAGCCAAGCGACCATCCTGTTGGCGGAGACTTCCGCCCGCTCGGTCCAGTAGTTCACGTAATCGACGATCGCGTCTCGCGTATCGTGGGGGACCCACCGTTCCTTCAGAGATCCCCAAGCTCTTTTTTTAGCTGCACGTGCTCCTCGAGGAGCTCTGAGACCACCTCGTTCTTCTGCCGGATTTTGGCCTCCAAGGCCTCGATCTTGCGGTCTTTTGCGTCCTCCGTCTTTTTTGAGGACCGCGCGGGCCGCTCAAACGCCAGCCCACCATTCTCAAACAGCTGTTTCTGCCACGTATAAATCTGAGTCGGCTGTAAACCAAGCTCGTCGCAGAGGTCCGATACCGGAACCTTGTCCACCAAATGCCGACGAACAATCGCCGCCTTCTCCGGGCCTGAAAAATTCCGTCGTGGTCGTTTTGTCATCCTCAATACCTCCTTTGGGCTTTAGAATAACAAAATCACCAGCACTCTCCAGATTCAGCTGAAGCAAAACACTTTCACGATTCCTGTATTTCTTTTTTACACCATATCATGCACTTTGGCCGGTCATCTCGAAAGTAGCAACTGAATTCGAAGCGATTCTACAAAGTTCTGGCTTTGGTAGATCAACAAGAACACCGTGACCACCACGAGTACACTTGTAAAGACGCGTTTGTTATCGCCTAACTCACTCGATTGCGCACACCGAAAAAGGAACGCTGCGATCAATATAGTGCATGTGTACAATAGAACAGTAACCATTATCATTGCTTTATCGGCCTTGAGATTGACATGTTAGAGACAGTCATTCAGGTGGTTGATACCTGCGGCATCATACGAAGCAACCCTGCTTTGTCGATTTGACATCTACAGGCAAGTCACCTTGCCCCGTGCCATTAAAGCTCCGGATAGCACAGGTGGGTAACGTTGTAAACAAGAAAATCGTTGACCGAACGTCCAGTTAATGGGGCTAAAGTCCGAGCAGAACACGGCTCGTAACGGCAATTCCCTTCACTTCGTTAGTCCACTCGCCGTGCCTCTCGCCACTTGACCTCAATGCCGGTTACCACCGGCTCATCGGTCGCCGCTGGACGCGTCATACTGCGCCCGGTAACGATGCGAACACTTCGATCCGTCATGCCTGCCGTTTTTGAAGCTGTGAATCAGGATATCTGGTTGCCTTGTCATCCAGCAGCAATTCACAAATGCCTGACACTCTCGCCCGGCGAGTGAAACGTCTCCGCTTGGCAACTCCTTACCACGTCCCGCCTTGTCTTCTTAGCGGCCCTTCTACGCTCCGCAGCGTCCACAGTTCACTCGCTTTGCTCCTCAACCTGCCAAGCCGGTTTCCATCTTCGATGAGACCCTCCGGCTTTCGGTTGCTATTGCCGCTTTGCCGAGCGTGACATCGCGCCATCGGTCACGACGGACGTGGCCGAAACAACTTAAGCAGAAAGGACGCTGCCATGATTACCGCACTAACCAATGCTGACCTCTACCAATTCACCGGGGATGACCTCCGTTATCAACACCCACTTAAAGGTCAGGTCATTTACACACCCGGCATTCGCCATCTAGCCGAGGCCGGCAACGCTTATTGGCTGATCGATGCCATTGCCTCCTATTTCGGTTCACCTGAAATGTCCCGAGCCATGGAGCGAGACCCTCGACTCCGTCATATGCAATTCTGGAAACTCACCATCACGAACGGTTCGGCCGTGCTTGTCGCTGAGGCTGACGCAGATGTGGCTCCCTTCATCACGCAGCAAATACCGTTTACCGACTTCCCGCTGCCTGAGGTGAGCATTTGGGCGGGCTTTGATGGTAGTCACTGGACGCTTTACCTGCCATCCGAACACTAATGCCACACTTGAGGAGAAACACGATGTACCAATTCACATTTTTCTGGCCAACGACCGGCGATTCTGGCAAGCATTCCGGCAACCACTCACCAACACGCCTTCGTCCGACTATGCTGATGAAATCCCAGGGCTCGCCGGCAGCCGATGCCGAGCACACGCTTGCCCCATCAGCCGACGCACAACCTCCAACGGCCCAATCCCATGCAATACAAGACGATCATTCTACAGCTCATCGAGGATCGACCGAGCCTGCACCACAAGCTCGCATCCAGCGATACTTTGCTTTCGACGCTGAACCGACTGGCAGCGGAGTTTCGGAGTCTCCATCTCGAACTCAGCGACCAACTGAGCCGGCAGCATCCCGAGTTAGCGGCGGCCCAGGTGAGGGCACAAGCTCTGGAATACGCAGTTCCCGCACTCGTGGCAGTCCTGGACGAGATCGAAGCGGCGGGCACAATGGCGGCGAATTGGCCAACCGCGGATTCTCAGCTCGAGAGCTAAGCTCCCGCCCGCTCATTGATATCGCCGAGAAGGCAAACAATGCGCGCATTTCATCTGAGGCTACTGCTCCAGCCGCTCCGCCGGCTCCGCTACCGTCCGCCCGCTCCAAATCACACGCCCGGGCATTGATCGACGCGATTGCCACTCTCAAACAACTGGAATCAGAGCAGAGACAGCCCAGTGATGAGGAGCGGCAGAAACTCCAGCAGTTTAGTGGCTTCGGTGCAGTGGCCTTGACGCTCTTTCCAGATCCCCTGACGGGGCACTACCGCGATGCCGCATGGCAGTCCCTCGGGGAGGAACTTAAGGCTCTACTGACCCAATCGGAATATGACAGTGCCAAACGCACCACCTTCAACGCCTTCTATACGTCCCCACTGGTTGTTAATGCCATGCATGAGGCGATGCAGCGACTGGGCTTACCGCCCGGTGCACTGGTCCTTGAGCCCGGCTGCGGCTCGGGACGTTTTATGGCCCAAGGGCGGAAAGGGCAACGCTTTATCGGTGTCGAACTCGATGAGCTCTCAGGGCGCATTGCCCGCGCACTCCATCCCGGTCACGATATCCGGATTGAGAATTTTCGCGATACGCGACTGCCGGATAGCACACTTGACGGTGTCATTGGCAATGTGCCTTTTGCCAATATCAAGCTCAGCCATCGGGGCACGCGTTACTCCCTGCACGACTACTTCTTTGCCAAGTCACTTGATGCCATCAAACCGGGTGGCATTCTGGCACTGGTCACCTCGCATTTCACGCTCGATAAGCAATACGCCGCCCTCCGAGAATATCTCGCCGAATCAGCTGACTTCGTCGGAGCCATTCGCCTACCCTCGGATGCCTTCAAAGCGGAAGGTACCTCGGTCGTCACTGATATCGTCTTCCTACGGAAGCGCAGTCCCGGACAGACACCAGAACATGCCGATCCAGATTGGCTCAAAACCGGGAGCCTCAGTGTCGATGGGCAGGATGTCACCGTCAATCAGTATTTCCTCAATCACCCCGAGATGGTGCTCGGCCAATTCAGCCTGGAGAATGCCCTCTATCATGGTGGAGAATCGAGCTTTTCTCTCACCCGCAGCGGCGATTTTAAGAAGCAAC
>JAGRAW010000036.1 GCA_020434415.1 Bdellovibrionales bacterium | reverse complement strand
TGGAGACGAACTTGTCGACTCCATGCAGGCGTGCCGCTTCCATCAGTTGGGCACCCATCATCAGATTTTCGTAAAAAAAAGTGCCGGGCTGTTCCCGATTGATCCCGATTCCGCCGACCCGCGCGGCGAGATGGATGATTAGATCGGGTCGGGTATCAACCAAAAGCTCGTGAACGGCTTCGAGCTGTACCAGATCGTAGTCTTTGCTTCGTGGGACAACCACATTCACGCAACCGGCGGCGCGAAGCTGCTGAACGACAAACGAGCCAAGAAAGCCGGCACCGCCGGTGACTACAATGCTCCGCTCGGTGAGGTTCGCTCGATGACTGCTGGTTAATCCGTTCTTGCCCATCCCCCTACTTTTCCTCGGATGGCGCTGTAAAACAATAGTAAGCACGGCCAATCTGTCCGGCAGTGCGTTTAACCTCTATTGTTGTAATGATTTCAGCTATCGAGCGCCGCGAAACAACATTCTGAGAAGCGTTCTTCGCTCCCCGGGCCGGACGCTTCGGGCTCAGGGTAGAAGTCCGAGTCGCTTTTTTCATAGTCTGGCGCAACTTTTCGTCTGTTCTCGATTCGGTGTCTCGGCCTACCGGACGCCGACCAGCACCATGAATTGGAAAGGCTCAAGATCGAGTGATTGGGTCGCGATAATCGTGCGCCCCGCGACGATGTCCGTGACAATCTTCTTCATGCCTCGCTGGCGTAATCGGCTTGCGCTGACGCTCTGCACCTGCTCGCTGAAGTTTGCCAGCACAAGCACCGTCTGCTCTTCGTGCACGCGGAAATACGCGAAGACACGAGTGTTGCCGGTTTCGAGGATTTCCATTTCCGTCCGCATGAACGCCGGTGTTTGTGTCCGAAGCTGTACGAGCTTCAAAAACCCGGAGAACATCTTTCCTTCGATGGTTTCCGGCATGGTCCGACGCTCCGCTTTGGTCCAGTCGAACTTCGGGCGGTGAACCCAACGACTGTCGCTGAGCTTGTCGGCGTCGTCTTGATAGCCGTAGTCGTTCATCGTGGCGAGTTCATCCCCCAAATAGATTAGAGGGATGCCGCCTAAGGTAAAAAGTATGCCGTGCAACATCAGGATGCGGCGAATTGCGAGCTCGACTTCCGTTTCGTCCCGCTGCTCGAGTGCTTGTTCCATGCCGCAGAGCGAGGCAGCCATACCGGAAATTCGCATGTCACCGGTCTTCTCGTTGACCTGAAACGGCAGTCCCCGGGCGAATGAACCTGAGAAGTCTCCGGTATAGAACTGACTGAGAAACCGTCGGTGGTGGTCCCCGTTGACGCCAATTTCGGCCGCATCTTCATTGGAGAATGCCCATCCGATGTCGTCATGGCAGCGCAAGTAGTTGACCCAAGCGCATCCGTCGGAAGTCGCGAAACGCTTACGAAGCGAATGGTTTAACAGCGTTACATCGCGAGTCGCGAGGGTGCTCCAGAGGAGCGCCATCAAATTCGGGTTGTAGGAGAGTTGGCACTCTTCCCGGCTGACGTACTTACCGACTTCGTCAGGATGTACAATCGCTTCAGACTTGAATACGACTGCTGGTGCTGCAATGCGCGCGACGCGGTTGAAGGCCTGCACTATTTGGTGCGTTTGCGACAAATTCTCACAGGTCGTCCCGAGTTCTTTCCACAGGAACGCGATTGCATCGAGGCGGAGCACCTCCACGCCGATATTGGCCAAGAACAACATTTCTTCGGCCATCGCCGAAAACACCGCGGGATTCTCGTAGTTTAAATCCCATTGGTAGGTGTGAAAGGTCGTCCAAACCCACTTCTTTATCCGGGCACGATAGGAAAATGCACCGGGATGTTCGTCCGGAAATATCTCGCCGAGCGTTTGCTCGTAGCGATCGGGCAGGGTCCGATCAGGGAACATCCGGTAATACTGCTGATACTCCAAATCGCCGTCGAGAGCCCGGATCGCCCAGATGTGCTCATCCGAGGTGTGATTGAAAATGAAGTCCAAGACGAGGCTGATGCCGTGGTTTCGGAAATCTCCTGCAAGATCGGCCAAATCTTTCATCGTGCCGAACTCGGCATTGAGCTCTCGATACGAGGAGATGGCGTAGCCGCCGTCGTCATCGCCCTGTGGACTGAGAAAAATCGGCATCAGATGCAGATAGTTGATGCCGAGCTCTTTGAAATACGGAATTGACTCGCGGATGCCTTCTAAATCACCTGCAAAAAGGTCGACGTAGCACATGGCGCCGACCATGCGGTTGGACTCGAACCACTTGGGATCATGCTCGCGAATGGCATCCAGACCTTTCAGTTCATCGGTCCGTTGTATCCACATCGCTGTGGTCCGCTTCAACAAATCTTCAAGGTGATAAAAGAAGTCGTAGCGGTGTCCGTAGAGGCCGTGAAGGAGAGCGAATAGCTTCGGGAATTCGCGTCGCAAGCGTTCGAGGTATCCCTCGGCGAGGCCTTCGTCGATTGTGGAAAGTAAGTCAGGCCCGAGACGCGGCACGAGGCGGCGCAACGTCTTCTCTGCTTCTATTTCCAGCCAGTCGGCTTGCATGCCGTTCAGCTCTCACGTTTGCCGGTGGCGGATAGGCGCCGGTCGAGGTCAAAAGCCGCGCTAATCAGCGCCAGATGGGTGAAGGCTTGCGGGACATTGCCGAGAAAATCTCCGCGTGGGCCAAGCTGTTCGGAAAACAGGCCCAAATTGTTCGCGTAGCCTAACATTTTCTCCAATAGATATCTCGCTTTCTGCACATTGCCGGTGCGGCTGATGCACTCGATATACCAGAAGGAGCAAATTGAAAAAGTCCCTTCCCCTCCCGCCAACATATCGGAGAATGCCTCGCCGACCCGGTAGCGATATACCAGCGAGTCGTGCACCAGGTCTTGCTCTATCGCCGCAAGGGTCGAGAGCCAACGAGGGTCCGTCGGGCTGATGAAGCGCACGAGCGGCATCATCAGGGTTGATGCGTCCATCGCGCTCGCGCCCTTGAATTGGACGAATGCCTGCTTCTGAGCGTTCCAAAAATCTTTATGCACGCTGTGGTAGATACGGTCTCTCACCTTTAGCCACTTATCCAGCGGTGCCGGTAGCGAGCGCTTCTGCGCCAGTCGAATGCCTCGATCCACAGCAACCCAACACATGAAGCGGGAATAGAGGAATTGCTGGTTTGTGCTTCGGACTTCCCAAATCCCGGCGTCAGGCTTTTTCCAGTTGGCGCAGACGAACTCGATGAGGCGGATCATGTTCATCCACATATCGTGTGAAATCGGATCCCCGTATTTGTCGTAGAGGTAGACCGAGTCCATCAACTCGCCGTAGATGTCGAGCTGAAGCTGATCGTGGTTTGTCGAGCCGATGCGCACCGGTCGCGACTGACAATAGCCTTCGAGATGATCGAGGTGAATCTCTTCGTTAATCGGTTCACCGTTGATGCGATACATGATTTGGAGAGAACCGCCGTCCGCGAGCTCGGCGCAACGCTGTTCTAACCAATGCATGAAGGCTGCGGCTGAGTCTGTGAAGCCCAAGCGCATCAAGCCATACACAGTAAAAGAAGCGTCTCGGACCCAGGTATAACGGTAGTCCCAGTTCCGCTCTCCCCCGATTTCGTTGGGGAATCCGAAACAGGGAGCGGCGATTATCGAGCCGTATTCTCGCGACGTCAGCAACTTCAGTGCCAGCGCCGAGCGGTGTACCATCTCTCTCCAGCGGCCGTCATACTTCGAGAAGCTCAACCAACGGCGCCAATGATTGGAGGTGCGCTTGAATGCGTCGGCGGCGTAATTCGGTTGAGCCGAAGGGCTCTCTTCCCCGGCCTTGGCTTCTTCGAGCACGAAGGCAACGCTCTCACCGGGCTCCAATTCGAAGTCGGCAACGACGCTGCCATTTTCTTGTACCTGCAGGGGAACGACGGTGCGCAGTCTGAGGGTCAGGCGATCCGGACCTTCTGAAATGAAGACTGCTTCGCCGGGGTGCTGGATCACTCGATGCGAGGCTCGTGCGTAGTCGAAGCGGGGATCAAGCACCATGCGGAAGCGTACCCGGCCATGAATGCATTTTGCCCGACGGACAAGCGCTTGCTCAGAATCTCCATCGGCTAGGACCATGAAGTCCGAGACTTCAGCAATGCCGTCATTCGCTAGAAAGCGAGACAGCAAGATATTGGTGTCAGGCAGGTAGAGACGCTTCTGACGGACATCATCAAGGAGGGGAGCAAGTTGAAAGCGCCCGCCTTTTCGACAGTCGGCATTGGCGCAGAAAATCGACGGTGAATCAAAGCGAGGCCAACACAAGAAATCGATGCAACCGTTCGGCCCCACCAGCGCGGCTGTTCGAAGATCACCGATGATACCGTAGTCTTCAATGGGGAAATAACGAGGTTCGAACAGCTGTTCGGCTGTCTGAGACATTGCTATTCCTCGGAACTCTAGTGGGCAATGCACTAGTACTAGCAGCTACGGTCCCGTTCGCCAACAATGGCGGTGCCCAAAGAGGATGTTGTGCGGAAAACGTGGGGCGAGGGAAATGAGGCGGGAGTTATGTGGGTATCTGAGAAGTCCTAGTGTTCATCCGACAACTCACCTGCTGTCGAGGAATGTTTCTGTAACTTCTCAGATACCGTCGCGCATGTCAGAGGGCGTAGCGCCTACGACATCGCTACCTACTCGCTATCGTTTCGCATGCACTTCCGGAAGCGCTCGCGTCGCTCTTTCTTGTGATTACGGAACTCTTCCTTTGTGATGTTGCCGTCGCCGTCAGCATCGAGTCTCGAAAAACGTTCCAGTGAGCGGGCTTCGTGTGCCTTCAAGAACTCTTCGCGCGAAACACTGTCGTTCTTGTCCGCATCCGCCATCTCGAACAATTTTTGTCCGCGGTGGCCGTATCCTTTGCCGCCTTCGTCCTCTGCAACGGCTGTTTGAGCCGTTACGCCGAGCGCAAGCGCTCCGGCGATAAGTAAAGCTGAAATTCGGTTCATTTCGAAGTCTCCCTATTTTTTTTAGTTCTTATACACGCTTCCCCCTGTTAGTGACCGCAGTCGGGGGCTCGGTGTACCGATTTTGTGGGGTCGTTTATCTGTCCCGGGAATCCCCGGACGGAGCCTCTAGCAGAGTCCCAAAACCGGTAGGGCGTTGCGCAGGCTGTTTGCCAGGGGGGCGTGAAGAGCGGGGTTTCGGCGCGAGTCCAATTCCTCACGTTTTTCGGGCTCTACCGGCATTTGACAGTGACCTACCTCCAGCATAAGCGTTCAAAATGAAAAAGTTTCCCCGTCCCGAAATCCTGCTCAAGGCCGCAATCTCGCTCGATGGCTACTTGGATGATTCTCTGCCGCGGCGTCGCATCTTGTCCGGTCCCGAGGATTTGGCAGAGGTGGCTGAGCTTCGCGCCGCTTGCGATGCGATTCTTGTAGGGGCGGGAACGCTTCGAGCGGATAATCCGAGGCTACATGTGCACTCCGAGCGATTGCGGGCCGCGCGCGTCGAACTTGGCCATGCACCGCAACCATTGCGGGTCAGTCTCACTGCTTCCGGTGCCCTGGATCCAAGGCTCGAAATATTCCAAACAGCCGACCCCAATCAGGGTGAGCGACCTCCGTTGATCTACACTCCGGAGAAGACGGCAGAGCGTCTGCGAGCAACGCTTCAATGTCAGGCGGAGGTTGCCGGCGCCCCAGGCGACCGAGTCGAGTTCGAATGGTTGCTTGCTGATTTAGCCCGGCGGGGGATCAAACAGCTTCTGGTAGAGGGAGGCAGCGAGATTATCGAGCAGCTTCTTCGACACGGCCTCGCTGATCTCTTTCGTTTGGCAGTTGCTCAAAGCATCTTCGGAAAGAACGGCGGTGTCCCGCTATGGAAAGACGATCGGCTATTTACGGTTGACCACGCATATCAGCTTTCCAGCGCCCGACAGGTTGGGCAAATGACCGTGCTGACGTATTCCCGCCACCCCGCGACGCCGTCGGGTTGAGTCAGTTGTATGCCGCCTTCCGCAGAGGGAGTGCGAGGCCGTGCTTCGGACATGCTCGGCGGCTTGCGTCTTCTGCGGAGAGAGGCTGGCTGCCCGCCTGTGCAACTTGCTCGCCTCCGCACTCCTCCAACGGAAGGCTTGTTGCTGGTTTGGGGGTGGTTGCCGGTATGAGAGGGGTTCCGGATTGGACGACGCTAGGGAGTTGAAGAGGATGCGATTGTTGGCCGGTTGAGCAGCAGTAGCCGCGATCGTAGTTGCAAACGCCGTGCATCGAGTGAGGATGGGGGGCCGGGTGTGCCTCGGTCGCGCACAGGGGGGCGGGGTGGTTGGCTTGGACGGGAAATTTTCGTGTTCAAACCTCTCAGATGCTCCGACGACTTCACACTGACAGCACGAAAAGTTCACGGCCAAGCGGTGGTCGCCGCATGAGGCCGAGCACGACCGAGGCACACCCCGACCTCCATCCTCGCTCGCCCACTAATGACGTCTGCAAGCTGAGCCGCTTCGGGGTACATTGGTTGAGGTCCGGTCAGTGTCGAAGAAGCGACTGACCTTACCTGAAAAACAGGTAGTTGTGGTCATCAAACGAGAAGCTGGTAAAACCCATCGTTTCAATTCGTGCGACCAGCGATCGTGTGTCGCTTGCTGAATATTGTTCTACGCAGTGATGGTGGAACTCGACAAACATCTGTTGAAAACGATGCAGGGTGTCTGCATCGACGGCGCTCAAGAGTTCGTATTCCGCGCCCTCGAGATCTAGCTTGAGCATATCTGCGTGGGTGAGGCCCAGGTGATCCAGCAGCTTGTCGATGGTTACGGCCGTTACGGTGTAGCTGCGCACGGAGTCACGAAGGACGTTGCCATGGTCGCGTTGTAGAGAGCCGCTGACATTTTGTTCGCTTTCGAAAAATTCTAACTCTCCGGAACGGGCGCATACGGCGAACGGAACCGCAACGAACTTGCCGTCGGAGGATTCCTCAAGGCGGCGCAGTGCCGGTAAATGCTTGCGGGTCGGATCAACGCCGAAACAGCGGGCATTAAATCGACTCATGAGCATCACGGAGAAGTCAGCATCATCGGCGCATCCTACGTCTAGTATCACGCTCTCTGAGGTAAACGGCGGGCGAAAAAGAGTGTTTTGTACGCCCACGCAAATGCCGTAGTTCCGACACTGTCGGTGCCGGACGAAACGCTTCAAATGACGGCTCATCGAAAGGACAGCTCGCTGCGAGAGGCCGGTTTTCTGAAGCATTTGATTCTCCGTCTAGCCGTGCGACATCGATGCCGGCTTCGAGTAGTTGATCAACACGGCTCGGTAGGGGCCCTTGAAGACGAAGAGGCTTCCTGCAGCCGCTCCGATGATTCCATAGTCGCTGATCAGCGACGCGATATCATGCGGGTCTTTCGCTCCGCCGAGGACGGTCAGGGGAACGCTTAGCACATCTCGCATACGGGCGATGAGTGTTCGGTCATAGCCGGAGAAGGTTCCATCCCGATCGATCGCGTTGACAACGACTTCGCCGACACCGAGGGATTCCAGCTTTGCTGCATGTTCGAACGGATCGAGCGGCGTTCGCTTTCTGCCGTTATGAATATAGAGCTCGTATTTTCGAAGCAGTGATTTTTTGACATCGAGGACGGCAACGACGCTTTGGGTGCCCACTGCATCAGCGATGCGGGAGGCAAGGGATGGGTCTTCGACGAGGGCGGCGCTGAGAGCAACCTTTTCGACGCCAAGCGACACGATTCGCTTCGCCTGTTCAACGCTTCTGACGCCTCCGCCGTAGCAGAGCGGCATGCGACATTCGACGGCTAGTTGCTCGATAAGGCCGAAATTCGGCTCTCGATTAGTGACGGTAGCGTCGATGTCGACGACCATCAGCTCATCGACTTCCTTTTCATTGAAAATCTTTACGGCATTGAGCGGGTCGCCCACATATTTCGGATCTTTGAAGCGTACGGTTTTCACCAATCCACCCTGGTGGACGAGCAGGCAAGGTATGACGCGTGACCGCAGCACCGTTAGATCTCCGCAAAGTTTCGAAAAATCATTACTCCGTTCTCGTGACTTTTTTCCGGGTGGAACTGGAGTCCGAAAATGTTTCCGGAATGCACCGCTGATGCAAACTCGACGCCGTAGGTCGTTGTCGTCAGGATATGTTCGACATTGCTGCAACTGAAATAGTATGAATGAAGAAAGTAGAACCCACGCTCCGGATCGATACCCTCGAGTAGGGGATGGGCAACGGTGGGAGCGATCGTATTCCATCCCATGTGCGGGAGGTGCGGCTTCTGCTCGAGCAAACTCGGTTCAAGCCGTTTCACTTCACCCGGAATCCAGCCTAATCCGTCACGGAGCCCTTCATCGCTGCGATTTCCCATGATCTGCATACCGACGCAAACACCCAGCACCGGCGTCTGTCGTTCCAGGACCATATGGTCAAGCACCTGGCGCATGCCGCTCCGCTCGAGCTGATCCAAAGTTTCATCGAAAGCGCCCACGCCGGGAAGAATGAGCTTATCGGCGTTCGCGAGCGCGTCGGCCGAGGAGGCAATTTCGCTCGGAATGTTAAGGCGCTTGTAGATGTTGTGAATCGCCTTCACATTTCCCGAGCCGTAGCTCAGTATCTTGATCATCGGATTACACGTCGTTCGACGCCCAGCGACCGAAGTACCTTTACCCCTAAATTGAATAGCTCGATTTGTGAACGATAATCGCGGTAACTCTTGTTGGGAGCATCCAAGTAGCTCTTCAACTCGGTACCCGAGATTCCGAGCTTGGTTGCCACGTATTCGAAGTCATGATGAATGGTTGCTTCGTCGTAAGGCGGTTCAGCGAGGCGGCGGAGAGCCTCGTCCCTAGTCATTTGGCCGCTAAGTATCAGGCTGGAAAACTGCACTTTCCGTTTGTCGTACCCGAACTTCGTCGGCAACCAGAAGCCCTCGTAGAACTTGGTGAAGCGGGACTCGAAGTGTTTCTGGGGATAGGGCTGCCACGCAAACCGTTCCGCAAGAAACTGCATGGCCTCGTCTTTGACGTAGGGTACGTAATTGAGGGGCTTTACCACGCGAACCCCTTTGAGAAAGCGATACTGCACCTTGTAGCGCAGAATGTTGGCCAAGGGGAACGTTCTCAGCGGGACGGTTCCGAACTGTCGATGAATATCACGAATCTGTCGTAGGTCACTTGCGTGATAGTGCCAGGCGATCGGGTTCTTGACGCACTCGGTAGCATAGTTCGCACCGGTGAGAATGTATTTGATGCGGTACTTGGCGGCGAAGTTATACATCGTCGCGAAGAAAGCATGATCCTGAGGAGTATCAAGATGCGCGACACCGGCCTTGAAGAACGCCAGTTGCAAATCACGCATCTCCTGCCAGTTGATCACCTCCGTATAGAGATCGAGCCCTAGATGGTTGATCAGCACTTCGATATTGTTGACCGCCTGCTGAGAATTCCAACCTGCGTCGACGTGGAAAATCAGGGGACGGAGTCCCATTCTTTCCTTGGCGATATAGGCCAAATAGGAGCTGTCAATTCCTCCGCTAATGCCCAAGATGCAATCAAAATCCCGTCCGCGACCGGCTTGACGAATTTCGTCGGCGACTTGCTCGAGCGCTTTCCGGCCGCGCTCGTCGGTGTGCCAGTTCGGTAGAATGTCGCGATAGAAGCCACGACAGTGGTCGCAGACACCCGCAACATCGAAATCGATTTGCTCGTCCGTCGTGTCCATCACGCAGTTCGAGCACACGCGATGGTCAGCCTGGGGAGTCGGCGGGGAATAGGGGAAGCTGATTGCGCCATTCGTCTTGGCGCTTGCTACGGCAGAGAGAGTCACTTCAGGCACGAGCGCGTTTACGTTCCGGTTTGTCGTCAGCGTAATAATCAGAGTAGGTGTCGCGGTAGTAGTAGTAATAATTACCACTCCGAACGTTGACGTCGTTCAGCACCACCCCGAGAATACGTGCGTGCACTTGTTGCAAGCGATTGGCAGCGTCTTTCACCACTTGCTTCTGCGTCTCCTGGCCGCGGACGACAAGAACCACACCGTCGACGACACGCGAAAGAATGACAGCGTCCGTCACCGGCAGTACAGGCGGTGTGTCAACGAGGACATGGTCGTATTCCTCGGCCAGACGGTGGAGCAGCTCGGCCATCTTGCGTGAACCGATAAGTTCCGCGGGGTTTGGCGGTTTTGTTCCCGCCGGAATCACGGACAGCCGTTCGACCTGGGTCTGGTGCACCACCTGGCTAAGCTCTTTCTGGCCGGTGAGGGCTTCGACGAGCCCGGGTTCGGTAGCATCGATGCCGAACCTGCCGTGGACGCTTGGACGTCTGAGATCCGCATCCACCAGCACCGTGCGGCCACCGGACTGAGCCAAGGTCACCGCCAGGTTACTGGTAAGCGTCGTTTTTCCTTCGCCCTTCTTAGCGCTTGTAATCAGGATGATACGAGGCGGGTGGTCGGCGGACGACAGGAGAATGCCGGTACGGATTGCACGAAACGATTCGGAGGCGATAGATCGAGGTGCCGTAACGGTAACGAAGTTCTCGTCGGTGATCGCAGGAAGGGTCGCTCCTGTAGTTGAAACCGGAACAGGTGCCGTCGGGTCGTCAGGCTGGGGCTCGACCTCAGGCAGAGCCTGCCGAAGCGACTCGGGCTCCGCGGCGATCATCGAGAATGCAGGAACGAGACCAAGCGAAGGCAACTTCAAAAGATTTTCCACTTCATCTTGGGTTTTGAAAGTGTTGTCTAGAGCCTCGAGCAAAATTGCCAGGCCAAAACCGAGGAGCGGGCCGCAAACAAGCGCCAACAGAAGATTCATCAGCCGCTTCGGGCTGGAGTGAGTCGTCGGAACAGCGGCCTTATCCACCAAGGTGACGTTACTTCCCTCACTTTCGGAGCTGACTTGCGCTTCCTTCAACTGCCGGAGAATCGATTGGTGGAGATCCTTCAGCGAGTCGTATTCTCGCTTCATGATGTTGTACTGCACTTCCCGGCGGGAGAGCTCGAACGCCTGGCTCTTCTGCATCTCCAACTCCTTCGCGAGCGCCTGCTCAGCTTCGAAGTCGCTATTGAACTGCGCCTCAAGACCCTTGACCGCTTGGGTGCGCTGTTCCGACAGGTTCTTCTTTAGTCCATCAATCCGGGCGCGGAGCTGCGTCATCTTCGGATAGCCGGGCTTGAATTTGCTCGACAGCATCGCATACTCGGATTCCGCTTCTTTCAACGAAAGTCGGAGCTGCTCAATTGCCTGATCATCGAGTGAGGTCGAAAGGAGGGCCGAACCGGCTTTGGCCTCGGACAGTGCTGTTTCGGATTTGATTCGTTTCGCGGTGGCTTCGGTCAGCATCTGGCTGAGTTCGGCCATACGAGTGACTACGATATTTTCGTCCTTATTGAGTGAGACAATCGCGTTCTCCTCGGCGTAGGCAGCAAGATCGCGCTCAACTTGTGCCACCTTGGTCGCCAGCTCGCTCGCCTGCTGCTCGAGAAACTTGATATTCGCCAGCGTGCCGCTCTGGCGATCCGAACGCACGAAGTTGATGAATGCCTCCGCGTGCGTGTTTGCCAAACGCGCGGAGAGAGAAGGATCACTGGTTGTCGCCTTCACTTCGACCAAGGAAGTGCGCCGCACCGGGGTGATGTCGACAAGTCCGAGATACCGCTCCAAGCGGTCGACCGGAAAGCTATAGCTCTGCTCTCCGGAAGCGTCTGCTCCGTCGACGCGGTTGCTCGACTTGAATGACGCGAGCAGCGGCTTTAGCAGATCGAGCGGTCCGGTTTTGGACTCGAAGTAGCCTTCGAGGTCCTGATCGAGTCCCCCAATCTGAAGCGCCTGTTCCGCGATGGAGAGCCCACTAAGCAGCTCGATCTGCGTGTCCAAGTAGTCTCGCTCTCGGGTCTGTTGGCGCACGGCGTCTTCCATGCCGGACTCGGCCAGGGAAGGCGCATAGGTCGAGATCTTGAGCCGAGCCATAGCGGTGTACATCGGCGTCGCCAGAAACGAATAGAGCAGAGTTGCGGTAAGCACGATTAGGCTTACGGAAAGGATGAGCCAGCGGTACTGCAACAGGATGCGCAGGTAGTCCTGAACCAATCGCTGCTCATGCTGAGGCGTATACGCTTCGGGGGCGTTGGATACATACGCACCTTGTTGCGCAATATGCGTCGGTATCGGTCGGATGTGCGACGATAGTTCTTTCGATTGCGACGAATCGTTCAAAATTCCCTCCTAAGCGTGTCCTCGGCACCGACAACGCTTCATTGATTCGCTGGAAAAATCCAGGACACCTTTCGCGGCCGGAGGCAGCGAAAAACAAAGACATTTGCTAGCGGGGCGCACGACCGACCTCCAAGGCACTCACCGAGTCAACGAACCGCCCCACTAACCCGGTGCTGTATCAACCCGGTGCTGAAACAAACCGGCGCTGAATAACTCGTTTCAGCTATCTGCTAGAACGGGTTCACGCGACCAAACACACCATTAAGAATATTGATCGTCTGCCGCGTGGCGAATCGACCCGCGCTACTCGGAACGCGGACGAGGTCACCATTTCGCAGGCGGATGTCGTTTCCGTCGTTGAAGGCAATTTTTTCCAGATCGACAGTAATCAGCGCTTTCTTGCCTGAACCGAGCTCTCGAAGCACTTCTACTTCTTCAACATCAGCAGAGTAGGTAAGCCCTTTCGCGGCCGCAATCGCTCCGAGCAGCGTCATGCGGGAGGCAAGCTCGTAGGAACCCGGCTCGCTCACTTCACCATCCACCTGCACTTTGCCGACTTCCGGAACGACAATCGTATCACCCGGTTGCAACGGCACATCATACGGGATGGCATCTACCGTTCCAACTAGGGAATCGAAAGCAATCTCGATGCCGTGACGAGCCGTTTCGGCAGATACTCCCCGAGGTGCCGAAGCGAACTCATCGCCTACCGGCACGCGCATCCGCGCACGCCGAGTTTCGATGTTCTTTTGACTACCCTGCGGAATGAGGATGATGCTGCCGCCCGCGCGTTCCGTTCTTCCTCCGGCTTCAGAAAGAAGCTCGATCAAGGAGTAATTATCCCGCGTCAGGGCGTACGCGCCAGGCTTTTGAATCTCCCCGATGACCCATACCTTGTGCCCTGTATATTCTTCGATGAAGACCTGTACTTGAGGGTCGAACATGAATTCTTCGAGTCGGGACGCGATATCGAGCTGCAACTGTTCTTCGGTCTTACCGGCCGCTTGCACAATACCGACCAAGGGAAGGGAAATCTTCCCGTCGGGTCTGACTCGAATCTTTCGATTCATCTCTTCCACGTCGAACACGCTGAGCTGTAGGACGTCTCCGACACCTATCTGGTAGCTGGCAACGCCGCGGGTCGAGCGATTTGCGGCACGGGAGCGTATCAGGTCGCGAAGACGCTGTTCCTGCATACGGTCGATCGAAAAGAAGGCGTCCTCACCGGCATACTCGGCTTGCGCTGTGTCGTCGTCTTGGTCGGCGACTATCTCGCTTCGGGAGGGGACGTAGCGTAGACAGCCCAAGGCAGACGCTAAGAGCAGTACAGCGATGATCAAGGTCAAACTACGGGAGAGTCGGATCTGGGGACTAGTCATTAGGGTTGCACCACTAAGTTTCGTGACGGACTGCTATGGGAGGAACGTTCCCGATAAATCAAACCGTGCTAGTAAAGAATCGTCAATTCTCAAAGTTTTGCGCAGTATAATGCTGTGGGTAAGCAGCTCGTCGTCGCTACCGGCATCTGACCATCGAGGACGGGGCAAGCCCCACGCTCGGCCTCCGCCCTCCACAGGCCCTGCCAGAGGCGACTGGAGTATTTGGAGGGTCGTGTCGTCCTTGGCCTCTGCCACTAGGGCAGGAGTCGGTATCGCGATAATATCCACTGCCCCAGTCCGCAACGCGCTAAGCGCGGCGGCAGCAGTATCGAAGACACGGAAGTCGACAAATCGAGCCCGCGGCAGCCCCGGTCGGTAAAACCCTGGAACGGCCTCCAACAAGATACTGGTATTCTTGCGATGCTCACGGAGCTGGTAGGGACCAAGAAAAGCGACATTTGTCCCCTTACCGAAGCGGTCGCCGAAGCGGGTCATCAGTTCGGCATTGACAATCGGAACGTTCGCCAGCGTTGAAAGGAAATACGGGTCTGCCTGTGGCAGCTCGAAGACGATTTCCTGCGGTTGGCCGGCCGGGGTGTCCGCTAGGGAGACTGTTAGCTCGGCCAGTCCTGTTGCCGGAACGCCGGGTCGGCTGCCGGCCAGCTGCTTCAATAGTTTGAAAGAGTCGACGACATCCGTGGGGAGCACCGGCGACAGATTCGCATAGCGCGCATCACTCCGCAGTCGAAGCTGCCAACGCTTCCCATTTTCCATCTCACGCAGTGCGTCGGCGGCTTCGAGTTCGACTGTTTCGTCACGTCCGTTCCGTGTGAGCCCATAAGCGATGTTCGATAGCACTATCCGGTTGACGGGATCGTTCTGCGCCAACGGGTCGATACTCTCGGGGAGGTACGGCACTGCGACCCCGACCTTCTCCGAGGGTAGTAGAGTGCCGGTTTCCGCAAAGATAGAGGAGGCTTGCAAAAGCACCATGCCCGCAAGACATGCCCCGGCGAACACTCTACGCCAAGCTGAGGAAGGACATGTCATCTGGTGGGCCTCCCATAAAGCTCGAAGAGTTCGGCGAGCGGCGCTGAGAAGCGGGCGCGCTTGGCGTTGCCGCGATAGTGGATTTTGAAATACCGAAAATCGGTCGGCGGCAGCTCGAGAAGTAATGTCGCTTTGCCGTCCACGCTTCCCACCGAGGGCGTAGAACGCGGTAGGAAGGGGTGGAAACGTTCGTTATCCCGACTGCCAAGCAGATCCAGCTCGCTGGGGTCCAGCCGGCCGTCGCTTTCGGAGGTTTGGAGTACCAGGAAATCCGGGAGATACCCATCCGGGAGGAAGATACCGGCACTTTGTGAGGGTTCGTCGAGCGCGGCCGAGCGGGTTTCCAAGTCGGTCGTCCAGCCGTAAAGCATTCTACTACCGGGTGCGTGATCGTCCGCGAGCATTGTCTTCAGTATCGGTATTCGTGTGGACGATGTTTGACGGCGTAAGACGTCAGCCCACCACGCGTTACCTTCAGCGCGGTAGACGTCTATCAACATTTGGTCGAGCGTCGCGATGAGTCCGGGATCAGCTTCGACAAGGGGCAAGTGTCGAATATTTTTGAGATACTGACCAAAGGGACGCACTGGAAGCTGCCCGCTCCGATAGCGTGCGACGAGATCCGTAACGGCTTCTCGCAGCGCACCGAGGAAAACGGCGCCATAGCGTTCAAGCGCTGCAGGCTGCTGTCTTGCGTAGTGTTTAATCCAATACGTTATTTCCGGATATTTCTTCGGAAGAGCGGTTTGCAGCTGCCCTTCGTTCTCGATCAGTCGGTAGGTGAATTCTCGCTGAGCTTGGCTGAAGTACGGGTTGATCTCCTGGTTCTTCCGAAGGAGGTCAAGGGCGTCCTCTTTCTCTCCCAACGCTAGGTACACCACGGCACTTAAGTACTGCTCGGTGACGGAGAACGGAGCGAGCACCTGGACCCAGCGCAGGCGCTCCGATGTCGAGGTGAAAGGCTCTGCCGCATCTATTTCACACAAAGTACGCCAAGACGGAGCCAAGGCCTCAATGTCCGCGATTGCCACATGAAGCGCAGCTTCTTGCGGGCTCCGTTGCACAGCACTCCGCAGGTCTCGAAGGGATGCGCACACGGCGTTCGGGCGCTCCGCAAGGGGCAGCGTAGGCAGTGACGCAAGACGAGCTCGGGCAAGCGACTGTGTCACCTCAGAATCCCACGGGGAGAAATGCGTGGCGCGTTCCCATTTGCGAATGAGAACTTCGAAGTCGCTTCGTAGCGAACTCCTATCGTAGAGGGGTCGCTCTGCGGAGATGGTTTGCGCCGAGGTTTCCGCGGAACTGCTGAGGCGATGGCCAAGTAACTCCACGCCGCTTTGGCCCATGCCGAGCAGGCACGCGAAAAACAGCAGCGGAAGGGTGGCTTTCATCAAATGGGCTTAGAAATCATTGGTGAATCATTGGGTCGAAGTAGGATATCCGTGAGCGCCTGCTCAAGCAAAGGTAAAAAGCGACAGCCGTCGCCTGGCTCGGGGCAGTGGCGTCGAGCTTTGCCAAAACACCTTAACGCTTTTCTTTTCTGAGGCTGCGGTGGTAACTAGCAGCCTACAGGTCGAACGAATTGTTCGGGCAGCGTGGGAGAAGAGTCGGCGTTCTGCTTCTGAGTCTACAGCTCAAGAATCAAAGGCCGGGTCAAAATCGACGGCCGGGTCAAAAATCAAAGGCTGGGTCAAAATCGACGGCCGAGTCAGGAATGAAAGGCCGGAAAATTTCACTCGCTTCTCGACCGAACCCATGTAATTGCAACGGTCAGGTAGTGACCCAAAGAAACCGCGCTTGGAACGCCCGTCTTCAATGGCTAATGCACTGACCGGATGGGACAGCTCTGAAGATGCAGAGCTTGTCGTAACACCCGCGCCCAAGGCGCACTGGGCCCTTGCCGCCGGCCCCCGAGTTGCGGTCGGCGCGTTGCTTGTCTTGTCACTGGCACTAGGTGGAAGAGCGGAGACGCTCTACGGCCTGGTGAAGATCGGGCTGTACCTCGCTGGGGCAGCGCTGGTAGTCGAACTCCTTCGGCGCCCCAATATCGTCACACTCAGGCTCCCCCGGACGGAGCAGTGGCTTCTGGGCCTCTTGGGCGCTTTTCTACTTTGCGGAATATTCTCTGTGTTGCCGTTGCCTCTCCGGGTAATCGAGCTGTTGAGTTCTTCCACCGCAGAATTGTACCGCAACGCCGGCTCCTCGTCGGGCTCCATCGCACTGCTTCCGGCGGCTACCGTTGCGACTCTCGGCTGGGCGGGAGCGTTGGGAGTGCTGTTTTTTTGGCTGGCTGCGCTGCCCTTCCGCGACAGTAAGACACATGCGTCCTCTAGACATGCCCACTCACGCCAAAAGCGAGCCCGCAACGGTTGGTTCGAGGCGGCCCGGAGCACAGACGCAACCTCTGAACAGGTGCAGGTAGGCATAATTTGGGTGGGGGTTTTGGTAGGCGTAGTTGGGCTCCTGCATTGGGCTTTGCGGTTTGATGCTCTCTTCGGAATTTTCGCCGAAGGGGTCATCAGTCCTTCCGAGGTGCGTGCTCACTGGCCATTTATCAGCGCGAATCATCTAGCTGACTTCCTTGGTGTCATCGCTTTACTTTGTGCCGCCCGTATCGCTCGACTGGTGCAGTTGCGGCGCCTTCGCCGACCGAAAGAAGAAACAGATAACGTTGCGCTACGTTTACTGAGAAGCCCGATGGAGTTCGGAAAGGTTGTGCCCTACGCGCTTGCCCTCCTCGTGCTGGTGCTCTGTGCTCTGCTGACGCTTTCTCGCGCTGGGGTGACGCTGCTTTTCGTCGGCTTCGCTGCGCTGTGGTTGGTGACGCTACGCTATCCCTTACCCGAACCGATACGAGCGGTGGCGTCGCGTTCGAATAGCCGTAGAACGAGTGGCAAAAGGCTCAGGAGCAACTCGGGCAAGGTAGCGTTCCTGAAGCAATGCGGCATTCTTGCGTTCGGATTGCTGGCGCTGAGTTTCTTCCTTGGCGGCACCGGGAGGCACCTCGCGCAACAGCGTCTAGAGTATGGTCTCGCATCGGGCATTGACGAGAACCGTTTCCTTCTGGCTGAAACGACGCTTGACGTGATCCGAAATTATCCCTTGTTCGGTGTGGGGCTTGGCGCCTGGCATAGCGCCGCCGCGAGATATATTCCGCCGGAGCTCGCTGCGTGGAAACTGGACTATGCCCACAACGAGTATCTGCAGTTCATCGCGGAGATGGGACTTGTCGGAGCTTTCTTCATCGTTTCGGCACTAGTGGCGATCGCGAGTTCCAGCATCTCTGCGCTACGGCTGCCATTGCAGCCGACCGAAAGAATCGAAATTGTCGGCAGCGGTGTAGCGCTGCTTCTACCGCTGTTGCATTCGCTGGTGGATTTCCCGTTTCATCTACCTGCAACCGCCCTACTTAGCGTGCTCGTGCTCTCCCTCCATCTACGGCAGTGCGAGCGAGTAAGGCAGAGATATGCCCAGTAGTCGCTACCTTTTTTTGTAACGCCTCGATGAAATCGATCTACGTCCTCGGTATATCAGCGTTCTATCACGACTCGGCGGCATGCCTGGTGCGTGACGGAGAGATCTTGTACGCGGCACAAGAGGAGCGCTTCACTCGAAAGAAGCACGATGCCGGTTTCCCGGAACGAGCGATAGAGTTTTGCCTTCAGTCAGCCGGCATCGACGTTGAAGACCTCGACTATCTCGCTTTCTATGACAAGCCGTGGATCAAGTTCGAGCGGCTGCTTGAGACCTACCTAGCATTTGCGCCGCGCGGCATTCGATCGTTTTGGAAAGCGATGCCGCTTTGGTTGAAAGAGAAACTCTGGATGGGGGAGCAGCTCAAGAAGAAGCTTTCCTACGAAGGCGAACTGATTTATCCGGAGCACCACCAATCCCATGCGGCGTCGGCGTTCTATCCCTCGCCGTTCGAGCGGGCCGCGATATTGACGATCGACGGTGTCGGCGAGTGGGCAACGGCCTCGTGGGGTGTGGGCATAGGAAACAAGATTGAGCTGAGTGAGGAACTGAAATTTCCCCATAGCCTTGTATTGCTCTACAGCGCTTTTACCTACTATACCGGGTTCAAGGTGAACTCGGG
>JAGRAW010000369.1 GCA_020434415.1 Bdellovibrionales bacterium | reverse complement strand
TGGAAGATCGACCGCCCCGGCGGAGAAGCACAGCTTTGCCAGGGCGCAGCCAGGGCGATTCGGGAAGTGCTCGCTCCCAAGCCAGGCACCCCCAGCAATCGCATCCGAATCCTCGAATGGCGCGCGTACCTCGATCGGCTTCTCTCGCTCCAGCCCAGCGAAGAACTCCTGAAACCCCCTCGCCGAGGGAGCCCCCAAGCGGCCGATTCGCACTGACCGCGGAGGACAATGCTCGGCAAGTCGCTCGATGGCCCGCAATCCCAGCTCAAAGAGTTCGGCAAACTCCCCGCCCTCACCCTTGGACAGGTCCAGGCTTTCCCGAAGCAGTCCGTCGTCGAAGATCAGATCCACATGCACGGCAACCTCCTATCCGCCCTCGGACGCAGCCCGTCCGTGCGCCACCGGATTGCACCGCGAGGGCAAAAGTGTTTGGTACACGTACGGTACTGGATGCGTGATTTCCACTCGGAAGGCGAAGATCTGCGCAGATTCCGAGTGTGTTTGGGTTGTGTATGGAGCCGCGAAGGACTGCGACACTCTCGGAGCACGACAAGACTCAGCTTCTCATGCAGGAGTACCAGGCGCTCTACGCCTTGGTCTCTTTTCGCAACTCCTCCATCGAGCGACGGGTTCCCATCGCCGGAGCCACGCTCGCGGCGTTTCTCGGTGCCACAACTGTCCTCCCCACGGAAGCTCGGCTCATCTACCTCGTCGGCCTGCCCATCGCGTTGTTGTTCTTCCTCCGCACGACCATCAATCACGCCAGGTCGGTTGAAGACGCCCTTCGGCGAATCGACGAGATCGAGCACATCGTCAACATGCTTGCAGGCGAAGAGCTGCTCACGTTCCAATCAACCCACCCGAGCCGGTACCGGGCCGTTGGAGGGCGCACGGGTCGAGAATCTGTCCGCGCTGTATTTGTCACGTGCATTCTGATGCTACTCGCCGGGGTGTTCCTCTTTCACCACACAGCTTCGCTCCCCTCCCCAGCACC
Source organism: Bdellovibrionales bacterium (assembly GCA_020434415.1). GTDB lineage: Bacteria > Bdellovibrionota_C > UBA2361 > SZUA-149 > SZUA-149 > JAGRAW01. The sequence goes on along the minus strand of JAGRAW010000369.1, from coordinate 3,261 downwards.
GCTGTTGTATGACGCCTATGTCGCCATCTCGGCGCTGCTGCTCGTGTGCTATCTGCTAGAGCTTCGCCGCTATCGCTACCGCAAACAGCCTTCAGATGTTCCGCGGGTGCAGCCAGCAAGCTAGGCGGCCTTCTTCATCTCAAACGGCTTCACGATCCGCCGATTGAATCTGATGGCGCTATACGGGATGCGCTCGAATCCCGCACGCTTTCGCTCGCGATTCACAGCCCGCACAATGCCAACGATCTGTCTTCGCACGCCCGAATACGGCTCGAACGGCAGTGACCAAAGCTCCTGGCGCAGATTGTCCACCGAGCGATGCTTCGCCAGCTCCAGGAAGTACGCCTTCAGGTCGTTGTAGGTCGATCGGCGTAGTGCCACCCTCACCCGATAGGCACTGCGGCCCTTACCAGTCCCCTTTCCGCAGAGGCTGATCGAGTAGCCCGCGACTTTGAGAGGCACCCGGCGGGCGTCGCGGATCTGCGAACGCTCCTCTTCGAACCAGCGATGCTTTCCCTCCGTGGCCAGCATCACGAAAAGACGTCCATGCCGGAGGTACCGCACGCTCGCATTCCCTGCCCGCTTCCGCCGGGCACGCTGCCAACGAGATAGGCCCAGGTCGTACTTTGCCCGGAGTTTCGCATCGACCTGCTGCGGGTCTTTCCCATCCGGAATCCGACCGACGACGTAGTAGCGATAGCCAGCCGTGAATAGATTTGTCGCGATGACCTGTACCAGAGCCTCTCGCGACGTGACGACGTTCATGTTCATGTACGGTCCCTCCCCCGATAGATGACAAAGAGCAAAAATGGCGGATTGATTGATGGCCCAATCCGCAAAGCCGCAAAACCCTTCGGCGCTCATTGGCATCCGCCACGCCGAAGGCAGACATCGAGTGTGGGAGCGTGGGAGCTCTCCCGAGCGGGAGCTCTCCGCCGCCAGATACACATGGCGGCAGGGCTCAACCACGCTCAACCCGCATACTCAAACGAATGCACTTCGGCGCGCTGCAAGCCGGTTGGCGCTGAACCACAGCAACCAACCTCTCGGCTACGCATGCGCATCGTCGTGGCACCCGTTTCGCGGGTCGCACTCGACCTGATTCCACAGATCGAGTGCTCCAATACCTACGCGTTGCGCTTGCGCAACCCTGGAAATGCTGGTGCAGTGCTCGCACTGCACACCGCTTGCACCAATTCACCGCTGATGACAGCCGCATCGCCAGATGCGTCGCTCTCATCAACCGCCAAAGTGCTTCCCAGGCCCGGCTCCCGCTCGTCGTGCGAGCAGACCTTCGCCGGAACACCTGTCTTGTGGGGGTACGCCCCTCGCTGCTTTCGTCGTCGCTTCCACTCGCTCGGGTTACCAGCCCAAACGCACGAACAGTGTGCAACTGCCTTGCCACACTTCTGCTCGGCGCGACCGCGCCAACTTCTACTTGCAGCACTCTCCCGCACTGCGGCATTTCAATCACCCGGCAGACCAACGCCGGGCACCGGATACCACTCCGGCCGCCGCACTGCTTCCCGCTTTAGATGTAGTCGTCATTCGTGCATTCACGTCGCTATCCGGAGTTACCCGGAGGGACTGATGGTCGTATGTGCCAGACTCCCGTCCGGCCATAGTCTCCGCAGCCGATGCTGCGATTTCTGGGGGCAGAACCAAGAAGCTCCCCCTTACCCATCGACTCAGTCGTTCACGGTTCGGCACCGTCTCTGCACGAACTCACTGGTAAGCCCTATGTGTTCGGGCCTCTCATCGTTGAGCTATTCACCGTCCGGTTTTTCGCCGGATCGCCGGAATGGTCACACTCCGGTTCCACCTGTCGCCAGGCCAGAAGCTCCCGACACCAGCTCACGTTGAACGATGGATTCGCATCCACCGGACCCCGCAGGGGGATTTGGAAACTCGCGTCTCCTCACCACCTTCAACTACACCGGCCTCGGCTTGCGCCAAGGTCTGTCAGCGTCGCCCGCATTCCACGCGCTTCCGCATTGGATAGAACACCGGGATTACTCTCTGACATCCTTGCCAGGGGATTACTCCGATGAGCCTCCGTTGAACCGGACAAGCGACTCTCATCGCATCCGGCTCGAAGGACCACGACCATGACGGGTGGTAAATCCCGTCCCCTTAGCCCGGCTGGTAAGGCCGGGTTTGCCGGGTGGTCGTGCCCACAAGAGAAGTGTCACCTTCGACGTATGTGGTCGAATCGCAACATCCCAGACGGCCAAAAGTACCGTCTGCTTCCCCCATGCCATCGCGTCGCGTCGTGTACAAGAGATTCCGCCGCGGGCACCTGGAGCCAAGGTCTTGCCAGAGATGTACACATCCGTGTTTCACCGTCCGTGGGAACCACATACGAAGTACTGCGTACAATAAAAGACTCTCCGCATCGCTAGAAGTCCGCCAGAGCGGACAAGAGGCATCTGAGAGTCCTGATCGTGGGAGATTTCTTCTCCCTCAGGCAGCACAAACGCTGCCCCGCATCGCTCAAGCGGTGCCATGATCGTCTCAACGGCGCACCTTCTGATCGCCGCACAGCCCTCAAAGGCAATGTTCGTCCTAAAGCCCGAAGCCGTGTGCTCGGGCTTTCTGCTCATCGTCGCGGTCCCGCGCTAGGACGGGTTCCGGCGCAATCCCATTGAGCCGCGCTTGCGCCGTCGCAATCGCGGAGGACGTCTCTATGCCCAAGCACAACGAACAACTCGTCCTTACAGCAGAAGAAGTCGCCGAACTCCTCTGCATCAGCCGCGCCCATGTCTTTCGCTTGCAGCGTGAAGGCAAACTCCCCGCCCCCGTCCGTCTCGGGCGCTCCGTCCGCTGGCCTCGCAACGAACTCGAAGCCTGGCTTCGTGCGGGTGCGCCAACTCAACAAGAGTGGCAAACCATGCAGGCCAGCAACAGGCCGGAGACCACGCCATGAACGGGTCTCGCGGCACCTCGTTGAGCTTCCACTCCCTGACGGATTGGCTACCAACCGATCCTCCACGCGTCGCGCCATCGCTGATGACAGCGCAGGAAGCCGTCGTCTATCTGCGGCTCGATGAAGGTGGACGCGACATGGCCGACGCCCTCAAGTCGCTCGAATACCTCGTCCAGACCGGCAGGGTTCGCCCCTGCCGCGTCGGGCGCAACAACCGCTTCGCCCGGGCCGAACTACAGCGATTCGTTCTCGACCAGACCGAACGCTACGGCCAGGAGAAGTCCCGCACGTAGATCCGCCGCAGTCCTCTTGATACGCTCGGAGAAATCCCATGA